>JARYMC010000068.1 GCA_029907305.1 Candidatus Thermoplasmatota archaeon | reverse complement strand
TATGTATCGAGAAACTTTCTTCCTACGTTTCTCTTCTTTACTCCAAACAGTTGTTGATGAATACAAATAGTAATTCCATCCAATCTTCTTCACTTCAAGAGGCAGCTTACGTTTCTTCTTCTGCTCATCAAGGATACGCCTAACCCACCCTTCCATTATACCCTAATAGGGAATACATTATATAAATGTTGCGGTTGTTTTTTACAGATATAATTACAATTTAATTATTATTATTCCCTAAAAATTTGAGGAGTTACAGTTAAAAAATAATTAGCTTTATGAATATCGTTTATTACTAAATATTTTTTACTTTGTTAAATCGTATTCAATCTTGTATTCCCCAGGATCACCTTCTGAGAACTTGAAGTTTTTCTCTTTACATAAAGCAATCATCGGTTTATTCTCCTTTAAAACAACACCATTTATCTTCTTAATTTTCTTATCTCTAGCAATCTCAAAAATATAGTCTATGAATTCTGAGCCAAGCCCAAGCCTCTGCCATTTATCTGTAACAACAATTGCAAACTCCGCTGTATCACTTCGCCCTGGTTCAGTGATAATCCTTGCTACACCAATCATTCTTTTTTTATTGTTCTCCTCAATTTCAGCAACAATAGCAATCTCCCGATCATAGTCGATGTTACAGTAACGTGTTCGCATCTCATGTGGCGTCTCTTTAATTATCCTGAAGAATCTAAACAAAACTGTTTCCTCAGAGAAACTCTTGAACATATCAAGCCATAGCATTTCATCCTCTGGTTTTATAGGTCTTAATAGAACCTCAGTTTTATCTTTGAGTTTCACTTTCTTTATGTATTTATCTGGATAAGGACTTATAACAAGATGAACCTTTTTCTCAGGTTCTTTATCAAGTATTATACGCGCATCAACAGCTATAAGGTCGTTTTCACTAGCAATCAACGGGTTGATATCAATCTCTTTGATCTCAGGGTGATCGATTAATAGCTGGGAGAAATTAACCAGTGTCTCCTCAACCTTTGTTATGTCCACAGGTGGCATACCACGGAACCCCTTTAGGAGTTCATACGCCTTGGTTTTCTCAATTATCCTACGGGCGAGCACCTGGTTTAGAGGAGGTAAACCGATTGCACGATCCTTGAATAACTCGGTGTAAATACCACCTAAACCAAATAGTATAACAGAACCAAAAATAGGGTCTTTCTTTGAACCTAATATAAGCTCATAACCATGGTTCTTAGCCATTTTCTGAATTGTTACACCAAGTATTTTCGCATCTGGGACCTTTTCTTTCGCCCTTTTTGTCATCTCTTTGAACGTTTTTCTAACATCTTCCTCACAATGCAGGTTAAGCGCTACACCACCTACATCGCTTTTATGTGTTATCTGCGGGGAAAGAATTTTCATCACAACAGGGTAACCTATTTTCTCAGATAACTGAACTGCCTTGTCCTCAGTTTCTGCTACATGTGGTTTAGTTGTTTTAATACCATATAGTTCTATGAAAGTTTTTGATTCGATTTCGTCTAATAAATCTCTTTTTTCTTTCTTTGCTTTATCCAAAATATTTTTTGCTATCTCTTTGTGGGATGGTGTACTTATGTGTAGTTCCTGTGGTGTCTCATATAGTTGTGCAAGGTGGCGCTCGTAGTGGTAGAGGTACATGTAAGATTCCACGGCTTCATCAGGCGTATCATAGGTTGGTATGTTGTTTGCGTTTAGTATCTGTCTCGCATGATAAACAGTTGCTTCACCAATAAAAGAGGTGATAATAGGTTTAGTTGTTTTTCTAGCTATATCAATTAATCTCTCAGCGAGCTTATTTGGGTCAGCGACTACTTGGGGAACACACAATACTAAAAGACCATCAACATTATTATCCGCGAGACATATCTCAATCGCTTTCTGATAACGCTCCTCATCACCATCCCCAATTATATCAATAGGGTTACCATGGCTCCAATGCGGTGGCAGAACCTGGTTTAATTTCTGCATGCTTTCATCAGAGAGCTCAGCAAGCTTTCCACCTTTTTCAATAACCGAGTCAGTGGCAAGAACACCTGGTCCACCAGCGTTTGTCACAATAGCAATATTTCTACCAGTTGGACGCGGTTGTTTAGCAAGAATCGAAGAGCAATTAAACAAATCCTCTATGTCTTTCACCCTAACAATACCTGTTCTGCGGAAAGCAGCCTCGTATATATCATCCTCACCAGCCATAGCACCAGTATGCGATGAAGCAGCTTTCGCCCCCTCTTTATAGCGCCCTGATTTAATAACAATAATAGGCTTCACCCGCGCGAAACTCTTCGTAGCACTCATAAACTTCCTAGCATCAGTTATAGACTCCATATAAAGAACTATACTCCTAGTATGAATATCCATACCAAAATAATCTATGAGATCACCGAAATCAACATCAAGCATAGAACCTACAGAAACAAATGAACTAAAACCTACTTTCGCTGACTGAGCCCAATCAAGAATAGCACCACAGACCGCACCACTCTGAGAGAAAAGCGCTATATTACCCCGCTCAGGGTTAGAACCAATAAAAGTAGCATTCAAATTAAGATAAGGCATAATAAAACCAACACAGTTAGGACCAACAATCCTCAAACCATACCTGTTCTTGATCTCCAAAAGCTTTTTCTCAAGAGCAACACCATCAGCACCTATCTCCTTAAAACCAGCTGAGATGATCATAATACCCTTAATACCTTTTTTGCCACACTGCTCTAAAACATCTGGAACAGTTTTCGCAGGAGTCAAAATAATAGCTAAATCAACAACCCTAGGCAAATCAGTAACAGATGGATAAGCCTGCACACCTAGTATACTCTCATATTTAGGGTTCACAGGGTAAACAACGCCATCATAATTTGACCCGATTAGGTTACGAAAAACCCTGTAACCTGCAGAACCAACTGTAGCAGAAGCCCCTATAACAGCTATACTCTTAGGCTTAAATATTTTATCAAGATTCTCAACACCCATAACAACCCACCCCATTCAAAAACAAAATGGGATAGAAGGGCTATATCAAAGAACTTCTAATAAACTTTACCTACTAAAAAGATCTATAGAACCCAATAAGGTCGAAGCAAACCCTTAAGCTCCGAAATCAAACCATCAACCTCTCTAACCCTTGGATCAGGGATATCCTCCTCTTTTATATAATCCTCCCTACCCAAAAGACCACACATAACATTATAATAAGATTGAACACTAGCAAAACTATTATACCCGCCACCTAAAAGAACCAAAAGCCGGTCACACCCAGCAACAGACAACTCACGCATCTTCTTAGCCATATGATAATATGCTTGATACGTCAAGAAAATATCTGCCAAAGGATCATCATGATGAGTATCAACACCAGACTGATAAATGATAATCTCAGGGTTAAATTGATCGGTTAATTTTGGTACAATATCATTAAAAGCCTTCAGATAACTTTTATTACCAGTCCTAGGTGGAATAGGAAGATTAACAGTAAAACCCTTGCCCTCTCCTTCACCAATTTTATCTATACTCCCAGTGCCAGGATACAACGTACGCCCATCTTGGTGAATAGAAACTTTTAAAACAGTTGGATCAAGATAATAAATATCCTGCGTACCATTCGCATGATGCACATCAACATCAACAACCATAAAACGTTTCAACCTATGTTTAACTCGTAAATATTCTATAACAATAGCAATATCATTAAAAAAACAAAAACCAGATGAACTATTTTTGCCAGCATGATGAAAACCAGCAAGTGGGTTCACCATGCATTGGTATCCATCAAACAACTTTTCGCCAGCCATAATCGTACCACCAGCTGCTAGACTAGCTATCTCAAAAATACCTATCGGCGCTGGTGTATCAAGCGAGAGCATACCGCCGGTGCAGCTCAACTCCTTAACCTTGTTTACATAATCCTTTGTATGTACACGTAATAGATCTTCTTCGCTAGCTTTTTTTGGTGTGAAAACCTTGACATCTTTTAGAATACTTTTTTCTTTTAGTAAATCCATTGTTTTACCTGGTTTGTCGCCAACTAGTGGATGATCAACGCCCAAATCGTATTTGTTGTAGTCCTCATGATAAACTATTCCTGTTTTCATTTAATCCCCCAAATTTAGCAAGGTCCACCTTATCTTTTTCCTGTATATAATTTTAGTTTTTCTTTTAAAAATCCTTGAGAATCCATAACATTTTGGTTCTATACCACCAAATATAGGTAATTTACCAATAACTTTAAATAGGGCGCCGTACATAGTGTATTACATGTCAATGTGTCTCATGGCATTTGACAAAATGGGGAAGCTATTATGAAAAATAAAAATCAATCACAAAAAAAAATGCTAGTAATATTTGCAACCATAACACTTATTACAATAGGAATTGTCAGCAACTGTGGCTGCGTTGGAAAAAATAAAAATACAATAAAAATTGAAGGAGCATTTGCATTAACACCTATGATGGAAAAATGGGCATCAGAATATAGAAAAATCCATCCAGAAATAAATATCGATATCATTAGCAATGGCGCCGGTCAAGGTATGGCAGATGCTTTACTTGGAATCGCAGATATCGGTATGGTTTCCAGAGAAATCAACAACACAGAAATTCAACAAGGAGTATTTTTTGTGTCTGTAGTAAAAGATGCAGTTGTTGCAACTATAAACACCAATAATCCAGTTATTGAAGAAATTCTAAGAAAAGGCGTCACAAAACAACAATTTATAGATGTTTTTATTACAAGGAATATAACAACATGGGGACAACTTGTTGGAAACGAAAGTCTTAGCAATGATCGTATTGTTGTGTATACGAGATCTGATTCATGTGGTGCTGCTGAAACATGGGCAAAGTATCTTGGAAAATATAAACAAAACGATCTGATAAACGCAGCAGATTCAGCTGTAAATGGAGATAATACACTTGCTGCTACAATCCAACGTGAAAAATTTGGAATCGGTTTTAACAACATTGGCTATGTATACACAAAAAAACTTGCTGATGGAACTGTTTTACCAGCTGATAATATAATACCAGTACCTATCGACCTCAACGAAAATGGAGTTCTGGATGAAAATGAAAATGTATATGCAAATCGTAGCACTATTATAACTGCTATAAACAATTACGTTTATCCATCTCCACCAGCACGAGCACTCCATCTAGTTACTTTACACAATTACACTGGTATAGTAAAAGATTTTGTTTATTGGATATTAACTGGAGGACAGCAATACGTTCTTGATGCAGGCTATGTTCCACTTCCACCAGAAACGATAACCGCACAAATAGGTTATCTTGAGAGCGGTACAAGACCAGAGATAGAACGATAATATAAAATATTTAGAAAGAAATTGGTGATATGAACACTAGAAAATGGCGTGAATTTATTGGCACAAAATTCATGCTAGCATCCACGCTATTTTCCATTGCTTTATTTTTTTCCATATTCCTTCTTTTATTGTTTAAATCTGCATTAGTTCTACAAAAAAGATCCATCTTCGATATATTATTTTCTTCAACATGGAATCCAGATGGTGGTCAATTTGGTCTAGCACCAATACTTATCGGAACAATATTAGTTACAGGAATCGCTCTTATAATTGCTGTTCCAATATCTCTTTTAAGCGCAATATATATCGTCGAGTATGCTCCTTTAAAAGTTAGGCGAACAATCAGACCATTTATAGATGTACTCGCTGGCGTTCCATCAGTAGTATACGGGCTTTGTGCTTTTCTCTTTCTTGTTCCATTGGTAAAAGATTTTATAGCACCATGGTTTGGTGTTGGAAGTACCGGTCTTTGTATATTTACTGCCGCAATAATCCTAGCAATCATGGTTTTTCCTATAATAATCTCATTATGTATCGAGGCATTTGATGCTATACCAATTGCCCTAAAAGAAGCGTCTTTGTCTACCGGGGCAACAAAATGGGAGACCGTTAAAAAAGTTATATTTCGCGCATCTGCCCCTAGCGTTATAGCAGCAGTATTACTCGGCTTTGGACGAGCATTTGGTGAAACCATCGCAGTAAACATGGTTGTCGGTGGTATACCTAGGATGCCAACTTCATTATTTTCCCCTGGCGAAACCCTTGCGTCTCTAATCGCATCAAAATACGGCGAATTAATGTCTATGCCTCTTCATGAATCTGCTCTCATGTTAGTAGCATTAATTTTATTCATTGTCGTTTTCCTATTTAATTTCCTCGGCGTACTTGTTTTAAGAAGAGCTAAAAAGAGGTGGAAATATTGAATAGACGTGTTTTTGAAGAAAAACTATTCAAATCTTTAATGATTCTTTCTTTATGTATTGTTTTGGGTAGTTTGTTTATTATTTTTGGTATCGTAATTTACAATGGTGCTTCATCAATAAGTTTAGAGATGATAACACAAACACCGACTGAAGGACAATATCTTGATGGCGGCATATTAAATGCGATTGTCGGCTCAATATTTCTCGCTTTTCCAGCTACGGGTATAGCATTTTTGATAAGTTTAATGATAGCTCTCTATTTACAAAGGGATTTTACTACTTCCAAGGTATCTAATTTTGTTCGATTTACTCTAGATGTTTTGTGGGGTATTCCTTCTATAATTTATGGTATTTTTTGTCTTATGATCATGTTATATTTTGGTATGGGATCATCTTTACTATCAGGAATCATTGCTCTAACCCTACTTGAAATTCCAATAATAACAAGATCCATGGATGAGTCGATAAAGATGGTTCCATCAGGTTTAAAAGAAAGTGCGTATTCACTTGGATCAACAAAATTTGAGACTGCCATAAAGGTTCTAAGAAAACAGGCGTTCCCAGGGATACTGGCAGGGGTTCTTTTAGGACTTGGTAGAGGCATTGGTGATGCTGCATCTATCTTGTTTACATCTGGTTTTTCGAATCGTATACCCTCTTCACCTTTAGATTCAACAGCGGCATTACCAACTATGATCTTTAATCTTTATTCCCTGCCCTCTGGTCAACCGAAAGCATATGCTGCAGCATTTATCCTTCTGGTTGTCGTACTTGTAATAAGTGTATCTTCAAGGTTATTAACAAGAAGATTTAAAAGACATGTAATAAAATAGAAGGAGTTTATATGACAAAAAATCAAATAGAAACAAAAAATTTAAACGTATATTATCACAAACATAATGCACTTATAAATGTAGATATTAATATTCCTGCTAAAAAACTCACCGCGATAATCGGTCCTTCAGGATGTGGAAAAACTACTTTGTTGAAATCATTCAATCGTTTACTTGAGATACAAGATGATGTTAAAATTTCAGGGAAAATCTTGGTTGACAACAAAAATATACTTACCTGTAAAGGGAGTGAAATACCAGATATCAGGAAAAAAATGGGTTTGCTCTCTCAGAAACCATATCCTCTACCAATGTCGATTTATGAGAATGTTGCATATGGCTTAAGAATTCATCATAAGAAAAAAGGAAAAGAACTAGATAAAATAGTTGAGCATTGTCTTGCAGAGGTTGGCATATGGAATGAAGTAAAAAATCGACTTCATGAGCCTGCCTCAAAACTATCAGTTGGGCAACAACAACGTCTTTGTTTAGCTAGAGCTATTGCAGTAAAACCAGAGGTATTGCTATGTGATGAGCCTACCTCTGCTTTGGATCCGATTTCAGCGCAACAAATCGAAAAACTCTTATTGAAATTAAAAGAGAATTACACCGTTATATTGGTTACTCATACACTGCGTCAGGCAAAAAGACTCGCAGATTACGTAATCTTCCTTTACTTTGGCAAAGTTATAGAACATGGACCAGCTAATGAAGTTTTTAATAACCCAAAAACACCTGAGATGAAAGCTTATCTTGAGGGGGAAATAAGCTGATGAACCAAATAATTTTTACCAAATTATATTGGTATTATAACAAAATATTTGAACATCTATTTTATTATCAAAGGTTGTTGAGCACATGAAAATCGAACTAGATGATGTAAAATGCATCAAAGAGACAGCGATCACAATTCGTGGATCAAGAAGAAGAATAACAGTACCATCAGAGGTTGTTGAAATACTAAAATTGAAAGATGGCGATAAACTTAGATGGGTTGTTCTAAAAGATGGCACAATAGGCATCCAGAAAGTTAAAAGTTAGATATTTTGTTTTTTCTTTATAAACTATTCATATAGCAAGATAATCTACTTCTACATCTGTGGGTTCAAATCCCTTCCTTTACTTTTAGTTGTTTTTATTAAGAAACATTACTTCGGAAAGTAGAAATTTATACTATTTTTTACTCTGCAACAACTCAACCTCATAAGACCAACAAACATGATCCC
>JARYMC010000067.1 GCA_029907305.1 Candidatus Thermoplasmatota archaeon | reverse complement strand
CAGAGTAAAAATAGCTAGTTGGGGGAGGCTAGAAGAGAACAGTTGTTCCAGTTTTATAATTATGCAAAAGGTCTATTCTATTATCTCCACAGTTGTTGTTTTACCAGCACCATTAGGTCCGAGAAAAGCAAAGATTTCACCTTTTTTAACTGAGAAAGATATATCATCTACTGCAACCAGGTCACCATATACTTTACGGAGATTAGAAACCTCTATCGCTATATCTTCAGGTTCAATTGCTTTTTCAAATGTTATCTTCCCATTTGCTGTACATCTTGGGCAGGTAACTCTTATAACCTGTCCCGGTTCACCAAAAAATGTGAATACCTTTTTACAACTTGGGCATCTAACTGTTTTCTTCATCATATATATTTTCTCTTTTTTTGATAAATATTTTTATAGAGAATACGCCCATATAAAAACAGGTATTTATCCTTTACCACACAGATTTACATGAGTTTTTTTTCAAGTATTTTCATGTTTTTATCCAACTTATACAATATTGGTATACCAGTTGGTATCTCAAGATTAGGTATATCCTTCTCAGAAATATTTTCCAAAAACATGGTTATTGACCTAAGACTATTGCCATGTGCGACAACAAGTATTGTTTTATCTTTTTGAATATCCTTTAGAATATAGTTTTTAAAATAAGGTATAGTACGCATAGTAGTATCCTTCAAGCTCTCTCCACCAGGAGGATTGACATCATAGCTACGCCGCCAGAGATGCACCTGAGCCTCACCATATCTCTTCATCATCTCAGCTTTGTTTAATCCTTGGAGTTCGCCGTAGTATCGCTCTGCCAAATCAACCGACTGATAGATAGGCAATTCTTTGCTCTGATCCCCAGCATGGTGCTCCCAGTCACGTATCCTTTTTTCCTCGTGATAGATAATAGGTGTTTTCTTGCTATTTGACTTAATTAATATATAATGCAAAGTCTGTATAGAACGTAACATATGAGAAACATAAATAACATCAAATTCAACATCTTTGAGTTTCTCCCCAGCAGATATAGCCTCATCAATACCCTTTTTCGAAAGAGGAACATCAACCCATCCAGTAAAACGGTTTTCTAAATTCCATACAGATTGGCCGTGCCGCACAAGTATTAGTTGAGCCATTTATTCCATCTCCGCAAAATCGTATCTCACAGAAGGTTATAGTATTTTTTCTTTTGGATGTTTACTCAGATTTTTATTTCTATACCAACTGGACAATGATCAGAACCCATCACATCCTGCAGGATGAAAGCATTTTTTACTTTAGGCATAAATTCTTTGTTTACAAAAAAATAATCAATCCTCCAACCAACATTGCGTTCACGCGCACCTGTTTTCATATCCCACCAAGAGTATTGGTTTGGTTCTTTGTTAAAATACCTAAAAGTATCTATGTAGCCATGGTCGATGAACGTGTCAATCCATGCCCTCTCAATTGGTAAGAAACCAGATATTTTTTCGTTTTCTTTTGGCCTAGCCAAATCTATTTCCTTGTGCGCAGTGTTGAAGTCACCACAGACTATGATGTTTTTTCCTTTTGCTTTTAGGTTATCAGCGTATGAGAGAAAGGTATCATAGAACTTAAGTTTGTAATCAAGTCTTTCCGGTCCTTGTTTACCATTCGGAAAATATATGTTGAACAATGTGAACGACTTGTATTCTGTAATAAGAATTCTACCCTCTTTGTCGAATTTATCTATCCCAAAACCTGTTTTCACGCTAATTAGTTTTATTTTTGTGTATGTTACTACACCACTGTATCCCTTGTGCTCTGCAGGATTCCAAAAAATATGATAGCCAGGCATGTTTCTAAGATGAGGTGGTACCTGTTCTGGCGAAGCCTTGATTTCTTGTAAACAAAGGATATCGGGTGATGTTTTTATGAACCAATCAAACAGTCCTTTTTTATCAGCTGCGCGGATGCCATTTACATTCCAGCATAAAAGTTTCATATTACTCGTATATAGAACTATGAGATAAGATTAATCTTTATGTATGCAATACCTCATTGAAAAACTTGGGTGATATTGTTGAAACACGTGCATTATACTGATGTTGAGTTGGAAGAGCCATCTGAACAGGGAATAAAAGATATGAAAGTGCGGTGGCTTATTTCAAAAAAGGATGGTGCTGAGAATTTTGCTATGCGTCTTTTTGAGGTTGAACCTGGTGGTTATTCCCCTTTGCATCAGCATGATTGGGAGCATGAGGTTTTTATTTTAGAAGGAAATGGCGTTGCGTTTGATAGGGTTCATGAAAAACCGTTTAAACAGGGTGACGTGTTTTTTATTAAACCTATGGAGTGGCACCAGCTTATAAACAGAGGGAAAAAACCATTGAAATTTCTTTGTTTGATTCCTTATAAAAATAAATGAAAATATTCAAAAAGATTTTTGATATTATGACAGCAAAAAAGAATAATTGGGGAGAGTTTTGTGTTTGAGCTAGTATATATTATTTTAGCTACTGTTGTTGTTTCACTTATCTCTTTTGTTGGTGTTATTACGTTAATTTTAAAAAACTCAGTATTGAATAAAATCTTACTTGTTCTAGTTGGACTGTCTGCTGGTGCTTTAATGGGTGGTGCTTTTCTGCATCTTCTACCTGAAGGTATTGAAAGTAGCGAAAAATTTGGTATGTCTCTGCTTGATGTGTTTCTTTTTGTTCTTGTTGGTTTTATTTTGTTTTTTGTTGTAGAGAAAGTTCTTCATTGGCGTCATTGCCATAGGGGAGAATGTGATGTACATACCTTTCGTTATATGAACCTTCTTGGGGACTCTATTCATAATTTTATTGATGGGATGATTGTTGCTGCGAGTTTTATGTCCTCAATCCCGCTTGGTATAACTACTACTATTGCGATATCAACCCATGAAATACCTCAAGAGATTGGTGATTTTGGTGTTTTGATTTATGGTAGTTTTTCTAAGAAAAAAGCAATTACATTAAATTTTCTTGTGGCATTAACAGCTGTTGTTGGTGGTATAGTTGGATATTTTATTTCTAGTGGTGTTGAAAATGTAGTTTTGTATATTCTTCCTTTTGCGGCTGGAGGTTTTATCTATATTTCAGCAACGGATCTAGTTCCTGAGATTAGGAAAGAACTTGATTTTAAAAAATATATGGTTACGCTCACTGTTTTTATTTGTGGTATACTTCTCATGTGGTTTACTAAGATCATGTTCCATGAGTGAAACATAATAGTTGTTCCATCTAGTTTTTCTTATAATTTACATGATGAGATGTAGTATTCTGAATGCTATACCGCCTATTAGTATTGCTAGTGTTATTTCAAAAAATGTTATGCTGATTGCGCGTTTCCAACCAGCCTCTTTTACTATGGCTGCAATTGTTGCGATACATGGTATATAAATCATTATTACTAAAGCAAAGATGATCATTTGTAAAGGTGACATTACCTGGCTTATGTTGGTTGTTCCCGCAGCTGTTGCAAGTAGTACAAGTGCTGCTTCTTTTCTTAAAACACCAAATATGAACAAGAAACCAGTGAAAGCTGGTAAACCTAGCCATACGACTGTTATCGGGCTTAATAAATCAGAGATAGCTGAGAGTACGTTTGTTAATCTCATGGCTTCTACAATAATGCTACCTAGTATGATTAATGGTACGGCTGTTAAAACAAATGGTTTGAATCTCACCCATGCTTGTTTGATTATAACTCTAGATGATGGTGTTCTATATGGTGGCATCTCCATTATGATTCCTACAGATGAGCCTGGTATTATCTTATTTAACAGTCTGCCTATAAGGAAGATTAATATGAAATCAAATATGTATAAAGCGACTGCCCAACCAATACCTACATAGGCACCAACTAGACCAAGAATAACCACGGTTCTCGCTGAACAAGGAATTAGTGTTGATAGTATCAAAGCGATGTATCTGTCTCTATTGGTTTCAAGGATTCTACAACCTGCACAGGCAGGTACATTGCATCCAAAAGCAACTAGTAGAGGCATACATGCTTTGCCGTGGAGACCCATTGTGTGACATGGTCGATCCATTAGATATGCGACTTTTGGTAAATACCCTGAGTCCTCTAGGATACCTAATATAATGTAGAAAGGTAGAATAAAACCCAGAGCGACTCCGAGTGATGCATAGAAACCAACTACACCCCCATTCCATGCAAGCTCTGGCCAAAAACCTGAGATTTGAGGTCTAAACTGCTCAAAAAAGTTCTGTAAGACTTCTGATAACCATCCTCCGAACAAAGATATGAAACTAAGGATAGCGAACATTATTAAGAATAAAACAACGTAACCACCGATGCTGTGCATACTTAATGCATCTAGGCGTTCCCCCCAGGATGGTTTCTGTGGCTGCTCATGTGTCTCAATTTCTTTTACTATTTTTGCGGCAGTAGCATAACGCTCAGATGCTATCACAGTTGCACACGGTTCTTTGTGTATCTCTTCTATTTCTCTGGAAAAAGTTTGTGCTAATTTAACTACATCTGGTGCTTTTTTTTCTACTATTTTTATTATCTCTAAATCTTCTTCTAAAAGTTTAATTGCAATCCAGCGCAGTGGGTAACCAATATTTGTTTGTCTAAGTGTCTCTTCAATTTTTTCGATTCTTTTTTCAATCTCTGAACCATATCTAATTCTTGGTTTTTTTACTGTTGTTTTTTGATTAATGATTTTAAGGGATTCATCAGCAATTTCATGTACCCCTATTCCTTTTGTTGCAACTGTTTGAACAACAGGTACGCCGAGAATGTCGCTGAGAAGCTGATAATTTATGTTTATCCCTTTTTTCTTAGCGACATCTATAAGATTTATAGCAAGAACCAGTGGTATCTGCATCTCTATTAGTTGAAGTGTAAAAAAAAGGTTCCTCTCAAGAGCTGTTGCATCAACAACGTTTACTACTACATCTGGGTGACCTAGCGCTATATATTCTCTGGATATTAGTTCCTCCTGTGAATAGGTTGATAAAGAATATATGCCAGGTAGGTCAATAACCTTAATTCGTTTATCATGGTGAACTAATATTCCTTCTGCTTTTTCAACAGTTTTACCAGGCCAGTTACCAATAATTTGTCCAAGGCCTGTTAGTTGATTGAATATTACGCTTTTGCCAACGTTTGCATTACCAGCGAGTGCTATAGTAATATCTGTTTTTTCCATCTAGTTTTCCTCTAGTTGAACAAAAATCTTCTCGGCGATGCCTCGTCCAATAACGATTTTGCATCCTCTAACACAGACCTCAATAGGTCCTTTTAATGGTGCCTCACGTACAAGAGAAATGCTTGTTCCGTTTGTTAAACCAAGGTCGCAGAGTCTTTGAACAACATTTCTTCCACCTCTAATAAAAGCGATCTTGCCTTTTTCATTTGGTTTAAGACTGGTTATAGGGACGATTTTTTGTTTGCGTTTATCCCGACTTGAAACATCTTCAGATATGCATTCATTACAGTTGTTTACATTTATATTACATGGTGGTATCGGTGAACCATGTGGGCATTCAGTTGGTACCCCTAGTGTTTTGCATAATGCTTGTTCTGTTTCATCATTTATTACATGCTCCATTTTACAGGCTTGATCATGGACTTGTTCCATTGGTATATGTAGAATTTTATCAAGAAAAACCTCAAGTAGTCTATGTTTTCTTTTAATTCGTGTAACTATGTTTTCTCCTTTTTTTGTTAGAGATGCGCCCTGGTATGGTTCGTATTTAACAAGACCATCTCTATCCATTCGTTGTAAGACTTCTGTTACGCTAGCTGGTGCGTTGTGTAATTTTTTTGCGATCTCTGTTGTTTTTGCTTTACCTTCTAGTCCAGCAAGATCGTAGATTGCTTCTAGATATTCTTCGGTTTGTTCCTGTGGCATAAAATTTCACTATATGGAGTATATTGTATTGTCAAGAATATAAATATTTTGGTAGACCTAAATTTTGATAGTTTTTTGGAGATTATGTTAAACAAGAAAATTTTAAATAGATGTAATGAATATATATTCATAATAGGCTTATGCAAAGGTGAAACATGAACAAAGAAAATACGAAGGAACTTAAAGTTACGACAACGTTAGACAACATTCGACATAAAATTATTGTATTAAGTGGAAAAGGAGGCGTTGGAAAAAGTACGATTTCAGTAAATCTAGCTCTCTTACTCTCACAAAAAGGTTACAAAGTTGGATTACTCGATGGAGATATCCACGGCCCAAGTGTACCAAAGATTCTCGGCGTTGAAAATCAGAAACCACACTTTTCACAAGAAGGAGTCATCCCTGTATCTGCTACATCTAACTTAAAAATTATGTCCATGGCTTTTCTTCTTCCTGATAAAGACTCACCGATTATCTGGCGTGGACCAATGAAGATGGGCGCACTCAAACAATTTATCAAAGATGTTAACTGGGGCTATCTTGATTATTTAATCGTTGATTTACCACCAGGTACAGGCGATGAGCCTTTGAGCATTGCACAGTTAATACCAGATAGCGATGGAGCTATTATTGTAACAACACCACAAGATGTTGCATTGCTGAGTGTGAGAAAATCAGTAAATTTCGTAAAAAAAATGAATATACCAGTTATAGGAATTATTGAAAACATGAGTGGCTTCACATGCCCACATTGCAAAACAAACACGGATATTTTTAAAACAGGCGGGGGAATAAAAGCATCAAAAGATTTTAACATCCCTTTTTTAGGAAAAATCCCTATCGATCCACAGATCGTTAAGATGGGAGACGAGGGAAAAAACTTCATGTTTAATGATAAATCAACAACAACAATATTATTTAAAGAAATTGTAGAAAAAATCGAGAAAAAAATATCAGAAAAGAGGTGAAAAAAAATGCCATGTGGTGATGGAACTGGTCCATGGTGGACCCAGGAAAGATATTTGAGATGCTGGAGAACGCCTGGTTTTGGGCGTGGTTGGAGATATAGAATACCAATCACAGAACCTTTGATTCTGTCAAAAGAGGAACAAAAGAAGATTTTAGAAGAACAACTGAAAGAACTGGAAATCGAAAAACAAGAAATCACAAAAAAACTGAAAGAGCTTGAGGATGAAAAACTATGACTGGTGAACACGAAGGAAGAGATAATCTCACGGAGGAAACAAAGGATTTAGAACGAGCACGACAATCTTTAATTGAGGAATTAGAGGCAATAAATTGGTACCAGGAGCGAGTGGAGAACGTTAAAGATAAACAGTTGAAGAAAATACTTGAACATAATAGAGATGAGGAAAAAGAGCATGCAGCAATGCTTATCGAATGGATAAGAAAAAACGATAAAGAGCAAGAAAAAGCATTTATAGAGCATGATTAACTGTGCCACGACCAAGGCGTTGTAGAAGAGTCGGATTTTCACCAAATGTAACCTACTTTAAACCAGCAGGGGTACCATTAATTGACCTAGAATCATCTGTTCTCTCTGTCGATGAATTTGAAGCAATACGACTAAAAGACCTGGAGGGATTAGAACAAGAAGAAGCGGCACAGATGATGAACATATCGCAACCTACATTTCATCGTTTACTCTTAACGGCAAGGAAAAAGATAGCTGACGCCATTGTTAAAGGAAAAGCAATAAAAATTGAAGGAGGGAACTATGAGATTGTTAACTCATTATCAAAAAAAGGATATGGGAAATGTTACAGAGAGGGGTCATAAAAAATGAAAATAGCTGTCGCATCTGATGATAGAATAACCATAGCTGATCATTTTGGTAGAGCAACAGGTTTTGTGGTATTTGAAATTCAGAATAATGAGATAGTAAAACAAGAATACAGAGAAAATATCGGTAAAAGCACGGGGGGATGCCAAAGCTGTGATCACGAGACAATGATTAAAAACATCAAAGATTGTGCTATGGTAATTAGTTATGGTATGGGGCGAAGGATCTATAATGATTTAATGAAGAATAATATTCAGCCTGTAGTAACTAATGAAAAATCTGTGGTAGATGCGATAAATAAATTCATAAAAAATGAACTAGATAATAGGGTTGATAAGTTACATTAATGATTATCTGATGGTTTTCTTTAGGAAGCTTTTTGATATGAATGAGAAAAGAGCAGAGATGTTCAATAAAAAGGCGGCTAAACCAAAATATAAGGCAGATCAAATTATCGAAAAACTTGATTTGAAACCTGGGCAGATAATTGCTGATATCGGGTCTGGTGGAGGATATTTTACATATAGATTTGCTAACATCGTTGGAGAGAATGGAAAGGTTTACGCTGTTGATACAAACGAAGAACTTTTAGAGTTTATAAAGAAACAAGTAAAAGAAAAAGGATTAACCAATGTTGTTACTGTACTCACTAAATCAGAACATCCCAGTTTACCAAAACATACATTTGATTATATTTTCATGAGAAATATGACTCATCATTTGTCGAACCGGGTTGATTATTTCAAGAGATTAAAAGATGTTTTAAAAACTGATGGTAAAGTAATCATAATCGAATATGATGGCAGAGGAGGATTTTTCAGTTTTCAAAGACTTCATCGACATTTTGTTCCTAAACAAACATTGATTGATGAAATGAAACAAGCAGGATATAAGATACACAAAAGTTTTGATTTTTTATCAGAACAATCCTTCACAATATTCTCAATAAACACATAAATAATTCACTTCAGTTTATTAGATGTTTAGGGAATGTATAAATAAGTGTTTGAAAATTACAAGTGCCCTGGTGATGAGGTCCACCGTGGCTTAAACCAAAACCGCTGTCAACAGCTGATGACTTCTATCATAAAAATTTCAGTGATGTTTATATGAAAATTCAGCTGTTGAATAAAATAAAAGACGCTGTAAGAAATATTTTGATACATCTGAACGAAAATTTGTTTTTTTATTTGAGATGCGATCCAAAAGTTGAATTTAATGTTTTAGTGAAAAGATATGATAACTGAAAAAGAGAAAAAGGAGCTAAAAAGATTGTATTTGTCAAGTTAGTTAGCTTTTCCTACGAGCTACTTGTATAAACCGAAAAATCCATGCAGATCTTCATCCAT
>JARYMC010000066.1 GCA_029907305.1 Candidatus Thermoplasmatota archaeon | reverse complement strand
CATTTGGTAAAATTTTCATAAAACTAGTGTTATGCAGTCTGATTACTTTTATTTCATCAATTACACTTTCTTTTTCATATCCTCCTTTTCTATCCCACATTAAAACTGTTACCTGGTGCCCAGCCTCAATAAGAGATCTTGCCTCCTTATAAACACGTGGGTCAACAGTGAATTCCTTTGAAAGAATCATAAGAATTTTCATAAAAGATAAGTATCTAAGCTTTATATTTGAAATTTACTAATAATAAATAACTAATTTACAGAATATTAACGTATTAGAAAAAATATATTACCTTTATACTTATGTCAATCAGGAATATTCATGCTTATAAGTATCATAATAACAGTTAAAAACGAAGTAAAAAACATATCGCATCTTTTAGATAGTCTTTTAGTTCAGGAAAAACCTTTTGAAATTATTATTGTAGATGCTAATAGTACAGATGGAACATTGGAAATAGTAAAAGATTATGAATCAAAATATAAAGAAATAATAAAATTTCCTAGTGTCATAAAATGATTAAATTTTATAGTTCATCACCTCATTAATTGTCCAAATATGATCAGTGAATCCTGCTTTCATAAAAGGTGTTCTTTTTTCACCATATCAGTAAAGACATCGCCATAGGTAAGGAGATATTCTGGGATGCAGTCGTGATTATCTGATGGCGTCGTTCGAATGTAGGCACTATGTGAGCTGGTAATGATTCCATGTTGGAGTTCTATAGATGGTATATGTAGTTCACGGCATGCTTGCGCGAGCGCCATAGGGAAACGCCCGTACCCGCATCTGATAAGGATTGCTTTCGGTGACATTTTTTTTAGAATGTTGGAAAAGAGTTTTTTCAGGATGAAAAAGACGGTGATAAAATCATAAATACCATTGTTTATTTTCTTTTTTTCAGCATGGACTGTAGTGCTGATGAACTCGATGATTTCCTGTAATATATCTTCGTGTTCTATGGTGAATGATGTGTGGCCTGTGAGTTTGTAAGAGAAGAGTTCCCAGAATGTTGATGTATAAATGGGGATATGAAAGGGAATGTAGTGTTTTGAGTACGGTTTATCTGTATAGTATCGATGAGACCCACGGTATTCCGGCCATTCAAAGATAATGAGTTGATCCTTGAGGATGTCATAGATGGGATCAAGGTATATATCATAGAAAGTATCTTTGTAATATTTCCTGCTTGCGCCACTAGAGAATCCATAGATTGGGTTATGTATCTTTGGTATCTTCAGAGGAGTGATGCCTTCTTTAAGAAGAGATAATGGAGAGAATCTTGGATTAGCACCTTCCTTTTGTTTTAATACTTCAGGGAGGTTAGTGTAGATATAGATTCGTATTAAATTCCATATCCGCGTTCCATCGGAGAATTTGATGGCATCAACCGGATAATTTTTTTCTATGGTTTGTGTTAATCCGTAGGCGGTTAGGTTGTTTATTTTTGCTGCGACATGGAGACCGTAGTTGTTGTAATAGGAAATAGTCTGGTATGTTAATTCATCTGTTTGATTCTTAATCATAGAGAGGCCACGTTGTTATCATAAAGTGTGTAATGTCTTTTTAAGTTTTTATCAATGATTTATCTCTCCCGAGTTATCAAGGAGCCGTTGGTAGACAAGGAGAGTGTCAACTTAAGGAAATACTCTTTTAATTGAGCAACCCATCATCCTTATAACAACAAAAAAGAGGGATGGGTGTGCTCAATCGAATAGTAAAATTGTTAAAAGATAGAAAAATTTTTGTGAGGCAAAGAACTAACCATGAAAAAAAAAAGTGATAACAATACTTGTCTATCACGCTGGTCTTTCCTATAGGAAAACCAGTAAAATCATTGGAAATTTGGAACCATTTTCACATGAGTCTTTACGAAAATGGTATAAAAAAATGTGTCGCCTTTTTTTGTCCTAAAAAGAAACAGCGAAATTTTATTGCTGTTGATGAAACCAAGATAAAAATGGAAGGAAAACAAATCTACATCTGGAATGCAATTGATATTGAAGATTATGTTGTTCTAGCAGTTTATATATCTGTTAGTAGGACATCTTTTGATGCTATCCATTTTTTGAAACTTGTTTTAAACACTTGTGAAAATAAACCATTTATTCTTGTTGATGGTGCTCCATGGTATCGCTGGGCGTTCCAGCGATTAGGTCTAAAATGGGAACACCAGATCTTTGGAGATAGAAACCATATCGAGCAGTGGTATAATCAGTATAAGGCTCGAGTGAAACGTTTCCCGTATTATAGCTCTTTACAGAGTATTAGTCAATGGTCTACGGCTTGGGTTGGTCTTTATAATCTTCTCTCGGAGGTGCCTTAAGTTGACAGTCTCTAGACAAGCGTAATTAGCATTAAATACATTCTGCTGTTTTCTAGATGAGATGACAGAGCAATACCCAAAAGTTTCCTTTCTTATACCTCTTCTCAATGAAGAGAAAACCTTGCGACAGTGTCTAGACTCGTTGCTTGCATTAGAGTATCCTCATGAAAAAATGGAAATCTTGCTTGCTATAGGACCTTGCACTGATAATACACGGGCTATTGCAGAAGAATACGCTTATAAATATCCATTTATTGTGATTCTGGAGAACCCTACTGGTAATACAGCTATTGGTAGAAACATTTGTATTGAACATGCAACTGGCGAGATGCTCATAAATTATTCTGGTCATGCAATTGCAGAAAAGAATCTATTAAATGAGTTGGCAGTTAGATTGCAAAGGGAACCAAGGGAGGTGGCCGCTGTTGGATGTTCGAATCTTTCGCCAGGAAAACAGAATTTTGTTGGTGAAGTGTCTAGCGTTGCGTTTCTGAGTTTTATGGGTGGGAGAAGTTTCTTTTCGCAGAACGCGGTGTTTCCAGAGGAGCGGTACACGGATCATTTGTCGTTCTCATGTTATAGAAAGGAAGCAGTACAGGAGGTTGGTGGTTTTGATCCAGTGTTTTGGTGTGGCCAGGATTATGAGCTTGATATCAGGCTTCGGAAAGCCGGGTATAAAATCTTGTATACACCAAAGACGAGGGTGTACCATTTTAAGCGTGATTCTCTTAGGTTGTTGTGGCATCAGATGTATCGGTATGGTGTTGCTCGGGCGAAGATGGTGAAAAAACATCCTGATACGTTAAAGTTTTTTCATTTGCTTGGTCCAGTCTTTATACTTGGTGGTCTATTGATTATTGTATTGACGTTACTAAGTTGGTTGCCTATCTGGTTTATTCCTTGTTTAGTTTTAGTCTATGTGTTGATGTCATTAGTAAGTACGCTTCAGATTACACGAAAACCAAGCATTGTATTAAGTAGCGTATTGTTTTATTTGCTGATTCATATCGGGTATGGTGCTGGTTTTATAAGGGGTATATTCAACAGTAAATTACAGTCTTAAGAACAGTCTTAAGAATATTTATATATTATTTTTTATTAACGTCCAGAGAGAGGCATCTGATGGTTAAAATAGGTGTTGTTGGTGTTGGCAAATGGGGTATAAACCATCTGAAATCCCTTAAAGACATCAGGTGTGATCTTGTTGGTATCTCTGATGTTGATCCTAAGAAAAGGGATATCGCTAAGCAGTATGGTGTTGGTTTCTTTGATGATTACCACAAGATATTAGATGAGGTTGATGCTGTTACTATTACCACACCTACAGATACTCACTACAAGATTGTTTATGATTGTTTAAAAGCTGGTAAGCATGTTTTGGTTGAGAAACCAATTGCAGAGTCTTCTAAGCTAGGTTGTAAGCTGGTTGATTTTGCTAAATCTAAGGGTTTGGTTTTATCTGTTGGTTATATTTATCGTTTTAATAACGCTGTTTTGCGTTTGAAAAAGATTTTACCTGAAATCGGTAGAATACAGTATATTACTAGTAGGTATGTGCATTCAACCAAACCTCCTAGGAAAGACTCTGGTGTTATATTGAACCTTGGTATACATGTTGTTGATATCTTGAATTTTACAACAGATTGTGTTCCTAAGAGTCTTTATGCTTCTAAGAAAAACTTGTTATCATCTGTTTTTGAGGATTCTGCTTTTGTACAGCTTGAGTATGGTGATTTTTTTGCAGCTATTGAGCTTAGTTGTATGCATCCTGAGAAAGCACGTGATATATGGGTTGTTGGTGAGAGGGAGACTGTTTATGTTGATTTTTTTTCTCAGGTTTTAAAGCGTTTTCCTCTTAAGGTTACGTATGATGGTGTTGATAGGAAGGATATGGTTGAGGAGAAGATTGTTATTAATGATCCCCTTAGGGATGAGTTGAAGTATTTTGTGGATTTGGTTGGTAAAAATAATGTTGATTTGGATTCTAATGTTGGTAAGGAGAATTATTATACTACTAGGATTTGTGAGTTGTGTTTGGAGTCAGCTGAGAAAAAAAGGGAGGTTGTTGTTAAATGAGTGCTGTTGCTAAGACCGCTAGGATTTTTAAGAATGTTGAGCTTGGTGAGAATGTTGTTGTTGAGGATTTTGTTATCATTGGTGTGCCGCCTAAGGGTATGAGGGATGGTGAGTTGAAGACTGTTATTGGTAGTAATTCTGTTATACGTTCTCATACAGTGATTTATGCTGGTAATGTTATTGGTGAGAGTTTTCAAACAGGTAATCATGCTAGTATTCGTGAGGAGAACGTTATTGGTAAGGATGTTAGTATTGGTACTAAGAGTGTTGTTGAGTTTAAAACTAGGATTGGTGATGGTGTTAGGATTCATTCTCAGGCTTTTATACCTGAATATTGTGAGTTGAAACAAGGTTGTTGGGTTGGTCCTAATGTTGTTTTAACTAATGCTCCTTATCCTAAGTCTTTACGTGCTAAGGATTTCCTTGAGGGAGTTGTTGTTGGTAAGAATGCTAGGATTGGTGCTAATACAACGGTTTTACCTGGTGTTAAGATTGGCGATGGTGCTCTTGTTGGCGCTGGTAGTGTTGTAACACGTGATGTTCCTCCTGGTAAGGTGGTTGTTGGTAACCCTGCTAAGGTTATCAAGGATGTTAAGGATTTGGTTTATCCTGATGGTGGAAAAGCATATGGTGACATAGAATGATGAAGATACCCTTGGTTGATCTTAAAGCTAATTATCTTTCTATAAAAACTGAGATTGATAATGCGATTAAAGAGGTTATTGGGGATACTTCTTTTATTATGGGCAAGTATTTGAAAAATTTTGAGGATAATTTCGCTGCTTTTTGTAAGGCTAAACATATGGTTGGTTGTGCTAGTGGTACTGCTGCTGTTCATCTTTCCTTGCTTTGTGCAAATCTGAAGAGAGGTGATGAGGTTATAACTGTTCCTAATACTTTTATTGCTACCACTGAGTGTATTTCTTATGTTGGTGGTAAAATCAAGTTTGTGGATGTTAAACCAGATACTTGTCTTATTGATATCGATAAACTTGAAAAAGCTATTACCCGTAAGACTAAGGCGGTTATTGTTGTTCATCTTTATGGTCAGATGCCTGATATGCAGCGGATAAGAGAGATTGCAGATGATCATGGTCTTTTTTTGATTGAGGATGCTGCGCAGGCTCATGCTGCTGAGTGGAATGGTCATCAACCAGGTTTCTATGGTGACGTAGCTGCTTATAGTTTCTTTCCAGCTAAAAACCTAGGTTGTTATGGTGACGGTGGTGGTGTTGTCACAAACAATGATGAACTCGGTGAAAAGCTAAGGTTGTTGGTTAATCATGGTAGGTCTACCAAGTATGAGCATCTTATAGAGGGTTATAACTATAGGCTTGATTCATTACAGGCCGCTATTCTTAATGCTAAACTGCCTCATCTACAAAAATGGACTGATCTGAGGAGAACTCATGCGAAATATTATGATAAAAACTTACCTAATGAGATAGTTAGACCTGTTGAGGCAAGAGGTGCTAAACATGTCTATTACATGTATGAGATCCGTGTGAAACATAGAGATGAGCTTATGCAGTATCTTAAAGAAAAAGGTATAGATTGTGGTGTTCACTACCCTATTCCATTGCATCTGCAGCCTGCTTATAAAAAACTTGGTATAAAAAGAGGCAGTTATCCTGTTTCAGAACAGCTGGCTGGGGAGATTTTGTCTATACCTATTTATCCTGAACTGAGTGAGGAACAAAGGGATTACATAGTTGATAACATTACACAGTTTTACAATAAATAGCAATTATTTTAAAAACAAGATAATTTTTTTTATTTTATGGCTCTTCCCCACGAATTATCGGACTACCAGATATGAACAGCATGAAGGATTCCTCAGATCATGATTCAAGGGGAAAGATGACTTATGTGAGTCGTTTTGTCCGATGATTTAGGGACATGAGCCTATTTTATTTTTCTTATGTAGTTTTTGATATCATTTTTGATTTCTTTGTTCTGCAGTGAGAAATCTATAATTGCCTGTACATAGCCTAGTTTGTCTCCTATGTCGTATCTTTTTCCTTCAAAAGCATACGCATATACTTTCTGTGATTTTGTTAGAATGTTTATCGAATCCGTTATCTGCAGTTCATTATTTACACCTGGTTTTGTTTTATGTATGCAATCAAATATCTCAGGTGTGAAAACATATCTTCCTATGGCTGCCATGGTTGATGGTGCCTCTTCGCTTTTTGGTTTTTCAACTATGTGTTTTATCAAGTAGAGTTGTTTTTCAGAGGTACTTTTTGTTTGTACCGACCCATATCTGCTTATTTTTTCTCTCGGTACATTTTGTACAGCTATCACAGATGATTTATGCTTATTGAATACATCTATGAGTTGTTTTGCGCAAGGTTTTTTTGAGTCTGTGATATCATCACCTAGTAAAACTGCAAAAGGTTCATCACCAACATGTTTTTCTGCAGTTTGCAAAGCATCTGGTAATCCCCGTGGTTCTTTTTGTCTTATGTAATGGATGTTTACAAGTGATGATATTTCTCTTACGGTTTTTAGTAGATCATTTTTTTTGTTTTTCTTTAGATGCATCTCTAGTTCTGGTGACTCATCGAAATAGTCTTCCAATGGTTTTTTTCCTCTTCCTGTGATTATTATTATGTCATCTAAGCCTGAGTCTATGGCTTCTTTTACAACGTAGTGTATCGCTGGTGTGTCTATTATTGGCAGCATTTCTTTTGGCATTGATTTTGTTACCGGTAGAAATCTTGTTCCTAATCCTGCTGCTGGTATCACAGCTTTTTTTATCTTCATCTACCAACAAACTCCTTCGTATATTTTTGCTTTTTTTGCTTGTTCTATTCTTCTACCATCAAATACTATTTTTCCTTTGTAGTTTAAATTTTTGAATTCATCCCATTTTGTTAGAATCAGTACTGCATCGGAGTCGAGGGCTTCTGATGCTGTTGTGCAGTAATTTATGTTTGGGTAAAGTTTTTTGAAGTTTTCCATCGCCTCTGGATCATACGCTTTTATGTTCGCCCCCTCGTTTATGAGTTGTTGAATAATTGGTATCGCTCTGCTTTCTCGGATGTCATCTGTGTTTGGTTTGAACGCTAGGCCGAGGACTCCAATGGTTTTTCCTCTAAGGTTTGGTATATATTTTTTTAGAATAATTACAAGTTTTAGTGGTTGTTCATCGTTAACTTGTTTAGTACTTTGGATGATTCTTGTTTGTTCTTTGATTTCTTGTGCCCAGGAGATAAGTGCACCGATGTCTTTTGGGAAACAACTGCCACCCCAGCCTATTCCTGAGTCTAAGAATGCTCGTCCTATTCTTTTATCAAGACCCATTCCTTCTGCAACAGTGTATGTGTCTATCCCTATTTTTTTGCACATGTTTCCTATTTCGTTTATGAATGATATTTTAGTTGCTAAAAAAGCATTGCTTGCATATTTGATCATTTCAGCAGACGATAAATCTGTTTCTACAATTGGGCAGCTAAAATTTTTATAGAGTTCCCTTAGTTTTTCTCTGCTTTTTTTATCATAAGCGCCTATGACTATCCTATCTGGTTTTAGAAAATCCTCTATTGCTACCCCTTCTTTTAAAAACTCAGGGTTCATCCCTAATCCTATATCCATTCCTACTTTTTTTCCAGAGTATTTTTCCAATAGTGGTAATACAACGTTTTTTGTTGTGCCTGGTAGCACAGTGCTTTTTACTACAACTAGATGCCACTGTTTTTTCTCTTTCAAAACTTTTGCTATGCTTATTGTTGAGTCTTTTACAAATGATAAGTCAATACTACCGTTTTTTAATGTTGGTGTTCCTACACATATGAATGTTATATCGCTGTTCATTATTGCTGTTTTGTAATCTGTTGTTGCTGCAATATTCTTCTTATATGTTGTTAATAATTCTTCCAAATCTTTTTCAAAAATTGGTGGCACACCTTCGTTTATTTTCTGGATTTTTTCTCTGTTGATGTCTACACATATTACCTTATGACCTAGTTTAGCAAAACATGCACCTGTCACTAAACCTACGTAACCGGTCCCAACAATAGCTATGTTCATCGCCATAAAATATCCATATATTTGATTTAAACGTTCTTATCAAGCAGTTCTATAATTGCTTTTCTTACAGCCTCATCAGATGATAGACTTGCCTTCCAACCTAGTTTCTTCATTTTTTCTGTTGAAAGTTGAAAACGGGGTACATCCCCTGGCCAGCCTCTTTCTCCACCAGTGTACTTAAATTCAACATCCTTAAGACCCATTTCTTCTACAACCATCTGGGCAATTTTTGTAACCGTTGTACTGCTGTCACAACCAAGGTTAAACAAGTTTATTTGATCATTTGACTGTTCAAAACCAAAAATCATCCCATCAACAACATCGCTAACATGCAGATATGGTTTTTGTTGTTTACCATCACCAAGAATCTCAAGCTGTTTTGGGTTTTTCTTTAGTTTATCAATAAAATCAACAATAACCCCATGTGTTCCACGAATTCCAACCACATTTGCAAACCTAAAAATCCAGGCTTGAAAATCAAAAGTGCCACAAAAAGCACTTATCAGTCCTTCTGCACCTAGTTTTCCAGCACCATAAAAAGATATTGGTAGTGTTGGCCCATATGTCTCAGATAAAGAGGGCATGGTTGTTTCACCGTATACGACGCTACTGGATGAGAAAACAATTTTTTTGATGTTGTTTAGCCTCATAGCCTCTAAAACATTGTATGTTGCTATTATTCCTTGTTTTAAATCTAGGTCTGTTTGTTTTTCTCCCAGTCTCACATGTGGGTTTGCTGCTATGTGGAAGACCACGTCATGGTTTTTTATCTCTTTTTTAAGTTTTT
>JARYMC010000065.1 GCA_029907305.1 Candidatus Thermoplasmatota archaeon | reverse complement strand
ACAGAAGGTTTTATGGATATCTAATCCTACATAGTTCATCTATCTCACCTCTCTTATCTGAGAGGCGAGGTGACTTTAACATGTCATCTTTACAGGAAAGAAAAGAATATAAATTAGTTTGAATTTGAAGGTGAGGTTTAGTATTATGGTTGGTAAAAAAACTATTGGTGTTCTTACTAGTGGTGGTGACGCGCCTGGTATGAACACGGCTCTTCGGGCTATTGTTAGAACTGGTATATATTATGGTAACAAGATTTTTGGAATAAGAAGAGGTTATCAGGGTTTGATAGAGGATGATTTTATTGATCTTGATCTTTCTTCTGTTAGTGGTATAATAAAGGAGGGGGGTACTTTTATTCAGACTGCACGTTGTGATTATTTTTATAGAGAAGAGGGGCGGGCTAAAGCATTTGATAATTTGAAGAAACATGATGTTGATACTCTTATTGTTATTGGTGGTGACGGTTCTTTTAGAGGTTTACATACTCTGGTTAATGAGCATCCTGTTAGAGGTATTGGTGTGCCTGGTACTATTGATAATGATCTTTATGGTACTGATTATACTATTGGTTTTGATACAGCTGTTAACACTGCTCTTCAAGCTATTGACAAGATTAGGGATACTGCTACTTCTCATTCAAGGCTTTTTATCGTGGAGGTTATGGGGCGTACATCAGGTCATATAGCGCTCTATGCTGGTATAGGTGGTGGTGCTGAGGAGATACTGATACCTGAGACTTATTCTGACATAGAAAAGCTATGCAAGAAGCTGGAAATGGGGCAGAAACGGGGGAAGAAAAGTAGTATAATAGTTGTTTCTGAGGGGGATGAGGTGGGTGATGCTTTTAAGCTTAAAGAAAAAATCGAGAATTATGTGGACTGGGAGATAAAGTTGAGTGTGTTGGGTCATCAGCAGCGTGGTGGTAGCCCGACTGCTTTTGATAGGATGCTTGCTAGTAGACTTGGTTATGGGGCTGTGATAGCTGCAATGGCAGATGAGAATGATAAAATAGTTGGTATCGTTAACAACGAACTTAAGCTAACACCGCTTGA
Source organism: Candidatus Thermoplasmatota archaeon (assembly GCA_029907305.1). NCBI lineage: Archaea > Methanobacteriati > Thermoplasmatota > Thermoplasmatota archaeon. The sequence continues at coordinate 8,482 of JARYMC010000065.1, read as the reverse complement.
GGAAACCTATACTGTTAAGAAGGGGATTAATAACGAGTTTGTTAAAATGGCTGAGATACTAGCTATATAAAAAAATTTTTTTTAATATGTTTTAGAAGCGTTGTATCTCAGTTTGAATATATGTGTTGAGAACTCTATTGACAAAAACATTGAAACGAACGCAGCTAATATCGTGATTATATAGAACGGTAAAAGGAAATTTGAGTAGAGGCTTATCAGGTTTTCAAAAGCCATAGCGAGAGCGAGAACAATAAAAAGGATCATTGCAACACAATAAAGTAGTAGAACATCTGATTTTTTGCCCATGTATTTGGCTCCTAGTGGGAAAGATATTGTTACACCAACTAGGAATGAGAATGTTAGGAACCACGTCATTGATGGTATCATGTCTAGTCCTTTGAATGCTGAGAAAAATGCTACAAATGGTATCGAGCATATAAACGGCAGGATTAGTGATACTGCTTTTCCTCGCATTATTGTTTTTTCTCTGATTGGTAGGTTTCTGATTAGCCATTCTGTGTCTTCTTCTGCTAGGAAAAAGTTTAGTGATGTGAAAACTGATGTGTATATTGCTAGGATGTATACTCCTAGGAAGCCGTACATTGATGGTGTTATGAACCTTGCTAGTTGTTTGATTCCCTCTGGTAGTATTGAGTCTCCACCGAACTGTGCTAGGTATCCTGAGAAAAACCCTATTGTTACTGCTGAGAAAATAAAGCTAAATAGTAGTCGATCACGCCATAGCAGGGTTGTTTCTTTGTGGAATATCGCTTTTATTGTGTCACGTATTTTTACTTGATCTAGCTCTTTTTTTCTCTCTATTCTTTTTACGAACTGGTATGAGTCTAGTGCTGATTTGAAGCTGATTATAAGATAAACTGTTGCTAGTAGGAGTATTATTAGTGTCTCAGTTGGTTCGCGGTAAAACCATAGTAGTAAGAAGAATACTGGTATTGGGATTAGTCTAAGTCTTTTTGAGCTGAAGAAATGCATGGCAATCAATGAACCAAGTATTGTTCCTAGTATAACACCCATTGTGAACTGTAGGTATTCAATTGGGTATGCTAGTCTGACCCCTGATAGTGCTATGAGTATGCTGAATAGTATTGAGAAGAAAGCCCATAACCCTAGTTGAAGCCAGAATACGACCAAGAAGATTTCTGATATTGTTCTCGCATGAGTAACAGGTGCTGATAGTGGGTACGATATTGTGTTTGATTTTATGTAGTATTTATGGAAATCAACACCTGATTTCATAGTTACCATAAACAGTATTATTAGGAATACCTCGTATATGTTCACCTCTACTTTTTGTCTTATTAAAAATAATGTTATGAATACCATACCAGCTACGGAAAAAAACATCATGAAACAAAAAAAGAGGTATAGCAATGGCGAGGTTTTTACGTTGCGGAAAAAGTTTCTTGCAACATCCAAGAACAGATATTTGTATGTCTCAAGCATAATCTTTTTCATCCCTGGTTACTAAAATATGCTTCTTCTATACTTCCATATCTTTGGGTGATTTCTTTTACGTCACCAAAGAGTTTAACTTCTCCTCTCACCAAGAAGTATACTTTGTCTGCAACTTTTTCAACAAGCTGTGGCGAGTGCGTGGCAATGATTGTTGTACCTTTTCTATCTATTATGAATTTTTGTAGTGTTTTAGCGGTTAACGGGTCAAGACCCCAGACAGGCTCGTCTAGCAATAGGTTATTTGGGTTATGCATAATAGCGGATATCAAGGAGATTTTTTGTTTCATCCCTTTTGAGTAAGCACCCAGCTCCTGGTCCATGAAATGTGATATACCAAGTAGTTTGGATAGCTCATCTATTTTTTCTTCTGCATCGTTAAGTTTCCTTAGAGATGCTACATAAAATAAGAATTCTCTTCCTGTTAGACGCTCATACATGTAGGGCATCTCAGGTAGGTAACCGATTTTTTCCCGTGCAGATACAGAATCTGTTATTATCGAGAAACCATCTATTGTTACGTTACCTTGGTCAAATGGTATTACACCAGCGCAGATCTTTAGAAGAGTGGTTTTTCCTGCTCCGTTCTCACCCATTATTGCTGTAACTGTTTTTTCATCAAAAGTGAGGTTTACGTTATTTAGTGCAAGTATTTTCCCATACTTTTTAGTGAGGTTTTCTACAACAATCATCTTTTAGAAGGATAAAAGGAACTGTGATATAAAGATATGTAAAAACTGTTTTTTAGAGAAGTGATTTGTATATCTTTGTTTCTAATTGTTTTATCTTTTTTAAACTGTTTTTGTGGTATTTGAAATTAAAATCATATATCACATCTTTTAGTATGAGTGGCTCTGGTGGTGCTAAACCAAAATCAACTTTTTTGTTTGGGTTGTTTAACGCGTTTATTATTTGTTGTTTTGTAATCTTGTTTTTTCCTATTTTTTCAATAGCAGATACGATTCTTCTTATTTGATGCCATAAAAAGGTTTGTGCGTAGAAATCTATTACGAAAAAACTGTTTTTTTCTTCTATGGTTATGTTATTTATGGTTCTAACAGGGTTTTTGTCTGGTTCTATTCTTGCAAAGTTTGTAAAGTTGTGTTCACCTGTGAATATTGAAGCTGTAGATATTGTTTCATCTAAATCTAGGTTGTTTTTGTTTAGGTAGTATCTGTATATCCTCCATTTTGCGTATCTTGGATAGAACTCTGGTTCAACTTTTTTGATTCCATATACAATTATGTCTGTGTTGTTCTTAAGTTTCTTTAAAACATTTTTTTCAGGAACATCTGTGTTAAATGCTGCGACGTTGCCTAGTGCTGAGACTCCTCTGTCTGTTCTGCTGGCTGTTCTTAGGCAAGATTTTTTAGCATCGTCTATTATTTTTTGTTTTATTAGTTGTTTTATTAGTTCGCCTTCGACTGTTTTCAGTTTTGGTTGTCTCGCATAACCATGGAATTTTTTTCCGTTGTATGCGAATTTTATTGCGAGTCGCATGTTACAAGTGATTTGTTTTATGTATATAGAAATTCTTGTCATGTAAGGATAATTCTTTAAAAACTTAGAATATATGGTTTAGTGACAGAGTATGCCTAGAAAAAAGTTTATTGAAGATAAGTTGAAGAAGATTGGCGCTGAGATAGGGGATACAATTGCGGTGGTTACAAAGAAGGATAAACATGAAGGGGTTTTGATGCCTCATCATGCTTTCAGTGGTGAGGATATTGTTAATATTAAACTGAAAAACGGGTATAATATTGGTATCAGTATTGATGAGGATAGTGAGATTATTTTGGTAAAAAAACACAATGTTGTTGATAAGAAGGTTAAGGAGATCCCTTTTGATGCTAAGAAGCCTACTGTTTCGGTTATTGGTACTGGTGGTACTATAGCTTGTTATGTTGATTATAGGACTGGTGCTGTTTATCCTGCGACTTCTGCGGAGGAACTTGCTTTTGCTGTCCCTGAGGTTTTTGATATCTGTAATGTGAAGGCTCGTGTTGCTTTTCAGATGCTTAGTGAAAACATTGAGGTAGCTCATTGGAAGAAACTAGCTAAGGAGATAGCAGATGAGTTAAATGGTGGTGTAAAAGGCGTGGTTATACCACATGGTACTGATACCCTTGGTTATACGTCTGCTGCTTTGTCTTTTATGTTGAAGCATCTTTCTGGTCCTGTTGTTCTTGTTGGTGCTCAGCGTTCTAGTGATCGCCCTTCTTCTGATGCTGCACAAAACCTTGTTGCTGCTGCTAATGTAGCGTCTAAGTCTGATATTGGTGAGGTTGTTGTTGTTATGCATGGTGAGATATCTGACTCGTATAGTTTGATTCATAGGGGGACTAAGGTTAGGAAGTTCCATACGTCTAGGCGTGATGCTTTCAAGACTGTGAATGATATACCTATAGGGCGCGTTGACAGGAATGGTGATATAAAAATCGATGGTGTGTATAGGAAGATATGTGGTAAGACTGTTGTTGATGATAAGATGGAAGAAGATGTTGCAATGGTTTATTCTCATCCTGGTCTGAAACCCGAGGATATACCTGATAGGAAGGGTGTTGTTCTTGTTGGTACTGGTCTTGGTCATGTTCCTGAGAGTGTTTTTCCTAGGGTTAAACAGTTGATCAAGAATGGTTCTGTTATTGTTATGACCTCTCAGTGTATTTTTGGTCGTATAAACATGAATGTTTATTCTACTGGGAGAGATTTACTTAGCATTGGTGTTGTTCCTGGTGAGGATATGCTTCCTGAGACCGCTTTTGTTAAACTCATGTGGGTGCTTGCGCATGCGAAGAAAAGAGAGGATGCCGAGAAGCTTATGACTACTAATCTCGCTGGGGAGATATCTGAGAGAACAAGAAGCGATGCGTTTCTATAAAAGGTTCTGTTTCTAATATATCAATAGATTTTGACAAAAAATGTCTGATATAGTTTATAACTTAGGGTATTAAAAATATTTGATCCTCAATGCTTACAACTTTTATTTTTTCTGTATTGTAGGTGATATTTTTAGGTTTTTGAACATCTATTGTCTCATATGTTTTAGAATCCATCAGTTGTACTTCTTTTTTTGATTGGCTTACAAAAATCATTTCCTTAACTAGGTTTTTACCGCCTAGTATCTTTGTTTTTTCTAGTTCTTTTACATCAACTGATGTTTCCTCCCAGTTGTCTAAGCGTATCATATGCACCCTGTTCGCGTGTATTGAAGTTATAAGGTAAAACGATTTTTTGTATGATATAAAATCGTTTTTTCTATATGCTGGTAGTCGTATTAGATAGGTCATTCTGTATAGTTGTTTGCTGTCTTTCATACCAACGTTTTTTGCTGATTGTTTGATTTCCCCGCCGTATTGCTCCTGGATTTTTTTTGCTATTACTTGTGCAGAGTTTTTTTCGCTTAGGAAAAAATCTAGTCCACCATGCTGTTCACCCTCATCTGTTATAAATAGGGCGCGGTTGCCTTTGTTGCGTATTTGGTCAACAAGGCTTCTAACAGTTGCTCCTAGGTCATCTATCTCTTGTTTTGATAGTTTAGTTCTATCTGGCCTAATCTGTATTATCGCTTCGTAGTAACCACCTGATTGCCTTGAGCATACATCACAGACTGCTTTTTTTATTCGTATTGTTATGTTGTGTTCCTCTGAGATTTCTATGCTATCTAAGAAACCTGAGATTATTAGTTTGCATTCTATTGTTTCTTTCTTTTTTTTGCATTCTGTGGTGATTTCTACGTTGTTTAGTTCTTTGCTCATATAGAAAGTGTTTCGTATTGTTCTCCTTAGTATATCATCGAAGAGATCTGCTGTCCAAGTGTTTTTGAATTTGTATGAGTCACAGTTTACACACATTGTTAGGTCTATTATGTCTGGTCCTTTTGTGAACTTGTGTGTTTTAAGGTAGCAGCTAATGCAAACTCCATCCCTGAATATGGGGCCTTCTTTACCGCATTCTACACAGAACATAGGTTTCATAATTTGTTTTAGGTCAGATAGAAGTTGTATATTATAAGGATAACGGAGGGTATTCACAAGTAAAAAGTTAATTTCTCAAACTTTCTTCAACAATGGCAATTTCTTTTTTTGTTAAACCATAGAGTTTGTAAACAAGTTGATCAATTTCATTATCAGTTTTTTTGATTTCTTCCTCTATTTTGGCTCTTTCGTCTGTTTTCTTGTCGCCAAGTTCGTTGAGGCGTTTGTTGAAAGAAATTATCTTGTTGACAAGAAGGGCAATTCTTCTTTGTTTATCAAGAGAAATCACTTTTATGGGAAATTTTTTAGCATTAGCGATTAATATCTTCTGAAATAGAGTTTTGGATGGATCCAAATATTTTTCTTTGTGGTAAAAATTCATCAGACTAGAGTTTAATATTGCTAAAATATATTTTGTAAGAACAACATTTTCATTCTTTACGAGAATGTTGAACCCACTCTGTGTATTGTAAAGTTCTTCTTCCGTATAACCTGCATAAATTCTTGGAGGTTTTCCGCTTACTATCTGCCTAACCACGATCCGGGGTTTTAAAAAAAATCTTTGTTCTCTTGGAGCTCCTAGCCAATCACCGTAACTAATATATTCTTTACCATCCCAAAAGATACCATATCTAACTATGTTTTCACCAGATAAGAGCGGTTTAAAAGTTTCATTTTTCTTTGTAGTAGAATGAAAAACACGCTCTTTTATCTGTTCTCGAGTGTGACCTTTATATTTATCATACGGTGTTAATCCTAAAGAAAAATCACAAATTTCAATTAGTGGAGTGGCATCTTTTTCGATTTTACTTAACAGTTTATCAGACAAAGTACTGACAGAGATATTTATTATTTTTCTATCTGTTTTATTCCATAATTTCTGATTAAAATAAATTATCTGATCACAATTTTCTTCGCTTATTGATGCAATACTTTCTTCTCTTGGATAAATTAATACCTGACAATTTTTCTTTTTTGTAGTTTCTCTTTTCTTTTGATATATCAAAATTATAGTTTCAACTTTAACATTTTCGAAAACGTTGTCTGGTAATCTCACTATCTTTCTTAATGAGGTTGTATTCAATAATAATTCTCGTATTTTTGAATAAGATTCATTATACAGTATAGAATTTGGAATGATGAGCCCAAAATAGCCCCCTTCCTTTAATAAACTTAAGGATCTTTCTACAAATGTAGAGTAAAGATTCATCCTGTTTTCTACTGTATTAAATTTACTAAACAAATACTTTACAATTTTTGGATCTAATTGTTTAATGTCAACATAAGGTGGATTTCCAATCACAACATCAAAACCGCCTTCCTGCATTATTTCCTTAAACTCATCTTCCCATTTGAAAGCCTTCTCACCCACAATATTAGGATCATCAATCAATGAATTTCCACATTTGATATTCTGTTGTAACAGCGGAAGACTTTGCCCTTTCTCAGCAATTTTCAACAATAGATTCAACTGGGCGATCTCTACCGCCTTCTTATCTAAATCTACACCAAAAATGTTATTCTGAAGAATTTTTTTCTTCTTGGTAAATGTTATTCCCTGTCCAGTGATATCAAAACGAGCCTGGCTATAGTTCTTATCCTTCTTCTTCCAATAATCATTCAACACGTCAAACGCTTTTATCAGAAACGATCCTGAACCACATGCAGGATCTAAAACCCGTATTTTATCTGCATCAATCTTCTTGTTTTTTAGTAATTCACCAAGCGTATTCTGTACGATATAATCAACAATATATGTCGGTGTATAGTAAATCCCCTGTTCTTTCCTATGCATCTTCCCATTAGTAATCCTTGCTCGCTTCTCACTTTTTTTTAGAATATGCCCAAGATACTGTTCGTAAATATTCCCAAGAACATCTGCTTTAATCGCTGAAAAATCGTAGGAAAGCGACTGATCCTTTGTCTGATACAATGATTTGATAATCTCTCGCAATATATCATCGTCAATATCAAGAGTATCGCACAAATGGACTTTTTTATGATCAATGGGATCATAGGTAAACAATTTGCTGTTATAGTTTTCATCAAAATACCTGAAAATCTCCCTGATTTTCTTCAAAACCTTAGTCTCGTTTTTTGCTTCCCATAACTTTTTTTCTTCAAGCCCCCTATCTTCACAATTACGGATAAAAATCAATCTGTCTAAAATACGCTGAACTGATTCATCGAGTTCTTCCTCAGTTAAATGCTTATCCTGATTTAATTTTGTTATATTCTTTGAAAGCATCTCCCTAAATCTTGTAAAATCATATAACAACTGTTTATCAACGGGTGTTTTCTTAGTTTTCTTACCCCATTTCTCAGCTTCCTTATCTAAAAGACCATGTTCAAAACTATCTTTTGACAGTAACCAAAGCTCATCAAATCTATCTATAAACTCATAACAGGTTATAGATTTCAAAAGGTTATGCATAGGATGAGTTGTTTTCCATTCAGCGTTAAATATCTTAATTTGCTCAAAATCAGTTAGAACCGCCCACGTGCATCCTTTATACCAAGCGTAATTAATTGCTTGTTCAATGAATTTTGGATTATCCAAATCTTCTTTTAATGCCTTTGCTTCGAGGAAAAACTTTGGGATACCATTTATTCGAAAACCATAATCTACTCGTTTTTTAGATATTTTTTCTTCAGCAGAAACAGAATCAGATCTATTTGGTTTATTATAAACATTCCATCCTAATATTTCAAAAAGTGGAAGGATGAAATCCTTTTTGGTCATTTCTTCATTGTATCGTTTAATTTTTTTCTCTTCTACAACTTTGTTATATTTATTGATAAGTTCTTGGATTTTATTTTTTAATGCTTTTTCATCCATCTTTCCTAAAAAATGATATTATCTGTTTCTTCTTTAATTTTTGGCATTTAAAAAATAACATTTTAAGCTAGAAAAACAACCTTAAAAATCAACTATCAATTTGAGCGGATATTTCTCACTATTTTTCTCCTAAAATTTCCAGCGTTTTCTCAACAGCAAACTTTACTCTTTCAGCACACGAATAGTCATGAAT
>JARYMC010000064.1 GCA_029907305.1 Candidatus Thermoplasmatota archaeon | reverse complement strand
CATGTTTGTTGGTCTTATGAGGTTGAGTTGTTGCAGAGTAAAAAATAGTATAAATTTCTACTTTCCGAAGTACTGAGATAATGCAAACATTGATAAACCATAAATGTTTTAACGACTGTTAAAATATTTGTTCGGAGGCAAATAGATTATGAAGAAACTGTTACCATTGTTTGTAGTAGGATTTTTGGTCCTTAGTGGACTAGGTGCTGTTTCTGTAGCAAATAACACCATTCAGGGCTCGAAAGTGATGAGGGAATCGGTTGTTTTTTCAAACCCTGTGATTAAGGATATAGGGGCATATGTGACTGTTGATCTTGAAGAGGTGGATTCATCTTTTATTGAAGTTGAAAAACCTATGTTACCTTTTGTTACAAAAGTATTCACATTCCCATTTGGGACAAGTATCACTGGTGTTCATGTAAGTTTTTCTGGTGGAGGCAGCATAGATTTATCAAAACCTGTGAAACTTGCTCCCGAGCCTCTAATGGTTGGTAGTATTAATTTGCAGACAAAAGCTGTAAAATCAAATGTGAATACTGGTTTATATCCACCAAAAAGCTATGACTACAAAACCGGTATGGGTCTAGATGGAGAGGAACATGTTTTGTATGTTGCTGTGCAATGCTACCCTATAAGGTATTCTGATGTTACAAACAAGATCTATTACAGCCAAGTTGCTGATATTCAGATAACCTATGAAGAACCAGTAAACCCAACAACATTCAATGATGAATACGACATGGTCATAATATCCCCATCTGAGTTTTCAAACACGCTTCAAACTTTGATAGAACACAAGAACAACAATAACGTCAGAACCACTCTTAAAACAACCGAGGCAATATATTCTGAATACAGTGGTTATGACGAAGCTGAGAAAATAAAATACTACATAAAAGATGCTATTGAAACATTGGGTGTAAACTATGTTCTACTAATTGGTAGTGTTGACAAATTACCTATTAGAACAACGTGGTTTTTCCAGAGACATCATGAGTATTATTGGAATGAAACTGTTCTGTCTGATCTATATTTTGCAGATATATATGATGCTCATGGTGATTTCTGCAGCTGGGACTCCAATGGTAATGGTTTGTATGGAGAAGTCTATCGTAATTGCCCTGGTATAAATGACACCGTTGATCTTTACCCTGATGTTAACATAGGTCGTATACCCTGCCAAAAGATTTCTGAGTTGAAAACCGTCATCAACAAAATCATTCACTATGAGACAAGTACATATGGTGAAAGCTGGTTTAAAAATATGATACTCATAGGTGGAGATACGTTCCCTGGTTGGAATGGATATGAGGGTGAGGAAAAGAATTCTATAACAGAGAGTATAATGGCAGGTTTTAGCCCTACTAGACTCTGGGCCTCTGATGGTACACTTACTGCACGGAATATAAATAGGGCGATAAACAACGGCGCTGGTTTTATTGATTACTCAGGGCATGGTTTTGAAATAGGCGTAGGTACTCACCCCCCAAATGATGAAGAAAAATGGATTTCTTATTATACACCCTATCTTGCAGGTGCTCTGAATGGTTATAAGCTCCCTATCATCTTTTTTGATGCGTGTTTAACTGCGAGACTTGATTTCAACTGGTCTAGTTTTTTTAAGGCAATTAAACCTGCTGAAGTAAATTCTTATCCATCTATAGAAAACATTGATGCCTTTGATTACATCCAAGAAATTTCAGGTAAACAGATCGTAGGATCACCTGATCCTTTATCACTAGGTGACAAGTTGTTCCCATGTTTTGCTTGGTGTTTTGTTAAAAAGAGTTTTGGTGGTGCTATCGCAACTATTGGCGCAACTAGAACAGCATATGGCGGCATAGGCATGGGTTGTGGTTATCTCTCTTTGCAGTACTATAGAGCATATGCAAGTAGCGAAACAGTATCTGAGATGCTGACGAAAGCACAGAATAATTACATCAACAATATTTGGTGGGACTATTTCACAGTTGAGGAATTCATACTTATAGGTGACCCAAGCCTGAAAATAGGGGGTTACCCAACAAATGATAATTCCCAAAACAACGAGTATACCAGTCAGAATAATCAACAAAGCATTCAGCAATATCAGATTAATATGATTAATCAGCAGAGCAGTAATTTGCTGCAGGTGATTAAAACAACAAAACAGATAAATAACAACTAAATCAAATCCTCTAATGTTTGATATATCCATATACGTTTTTGTTTAGTACTTTTTATCATATTATTCCATTTTTCTGCGATTAGCCATTACAATACCTATTAAAAATAGTACAATCGCATACGCAGACATAACACCTATTCCAGTCCATAGATCTGGTTGAAAGGTAAGAAAATTAAACCTCTGATCTGAACCTAAACCATTTCCATTTGCAGTTCTTAAAACATCTGTAATTAGACTATTATTATGAGTTAGAATAAACCAGGGATCTACTTCTGCAACTATAAAAACAGCAGTTATGATTGGTAATATCATCAATAAAAGAAAGAAACCGATAAGTGTTGATGTTATAGTCTTTTTCATAATACTACTAAAGAAAAAAACAATACTTACCACACTAACTGAATAGAGTAATGCAATTAAAAATGATTGAGCTATTTCTAACGAAATTCCTGATATTCCATATATAGAAACCATCTCCATAACTGTAATCAGGTAATATAATGAAACAATCAACCATGTAGCAAATAGAGAAGCAATGTATTTACCTATGAATATACTAGATTTTCGTTGGGGTGTTGGGAATAAAAGCAAACCAGTTTTATTCTCAAATTCTCCTGAAATAGAATCACCTGTAAATATCGCCCCAGAGAGTATTATTAAAAGGTTAACAAAACCTAGATTGCTAGCTGCAAAACTATTTGCAGTATCCGCATAATCATGACCTAAAATTGGTGGAACTATAAAAAAAATTAGAGGTATTAGAATTGCAAGAATTAATGTTATAAGAATTCTTTTTCTTTTAATATGTTTTAACATCTCAAATTTTATTGTGAGATACATATTTTTAAGATCATCTATATCTGGGATATACTGGTTGATATCCATTTTTACATTACTCCTTTCTCATCATTCATAATTGACACATAAAAAGATTCTAAATCAGCTTTCCTGGTAGAAAAGGAAACAACTTTTAATCCCTGGGCAATCAATTTTGTAATTATAATATTGCTAGTTTCTGGTTTTCCATCAAATTTTATTTTTAAAAAACCATTTTCTTTTTCAAAGCTGTTAATCTCCGGTATGCTTTCTATTTTTTTAATATCTGATTCGGTTAACTGATCTAAAAATTCAACCTCGATTGTATCAACTTTTGTTCTGTTCATTATCTCTTCAATAGTGCCCTGCGTAACAATTTTACCATCATCTAAAAAAATAATCCTGTCACATGTTTCTCTTACCTCATTTAACAAATGAGAACTTAAAAAAATGGTTACCCCTTTATTTCTAAACTGTTTCAACATATCTCTAACATCTTTTATCCCCTTAGGATCAAGACCAATAACCGGCTCATCAAGAATCAATATATCAGGGCTATGTAATATCGCCTTGGCTATTGCTAACCTTCTCTGCATCCCAGTACTAAATGAACCTATCTTTTTATGTTCCAACTCTGACAATTTAACTATTTTCAAAACCTCTTTAATTTTTTGATTTATTTCATTCTTATTCATCCTATGGATTTTTCCGAAATATTTTAACATTTCATATGGAGTAAGATAATCATATACCCCTGGGACCTCTATTAAGGATCCAACTGATAAAAGCGCTTTTTTAGGGTTTTTATTCACATCAATGTTATTGATATAAATTTGCCCGGATGTGGGGGTAAGTAAATTTGTCATTAACTTTATCGTAGTTGTTTTTCCAGCTCCATTTGGGCCAACAAAACCTAATATTTCTCCCTTTTTAACATTAAATGAAATATTATCAAGGGCTTTAAAACCATTAAACATTTTTGTGAGATTTTTAACTTCAATTATATTATAATCACTAACTGTTTTTATTTCAGTTTTTTTAAAGGTAAATTTCCCTTTAATATTACAATTTGGGCATAATATAACAATTGTTTCTCTTGGTTTTCCCTGAATGGTTAAATGGGTTTTGCAATTTGGGCACATAATGGTTTTTGTAATCATGTGTTGCGCCACATATTATTATAACATAAATATTTTTTGTATCCAAAAAATGTTCTTTTTTTTGTTAAAAAAAGGTTTATCTAAACTTGTATTAACCCAGGGTTATATAATTTAGAAAATGTTTATTTATTTATTCTCACATTGAGACCGTTGAATTGAATCATGGAAACAGAACTGAAACCAATTCCAAATAAACCTGCTCTTTTGATAAATAAAAAAATACTATTAGTAGCAGATCTACACATAGGTATTGAGAGTGAACTGAGAGAACAAGGGATTAATACTGCTTCTCAGACACAAACCATGATGGATCATTTGATAGTTTTGTTTAAAAAATACAAACCAAAAGAAATCATATTACTAGGCGACATAAAACACAACATACCCTCATCAACGATACAGGAGAGAGAAGACGTAAAAAACTTTCTGGAGACGGTACAACAATATGGTATTGTTCATATAATACCAGGTAACCACGATGGCAATATACAAAAAATAACGCCGACAAGTATAACAATTCATCCATCGGATGGTTTCACCATGGAAAACCTGGGTTTTGTACATGGACATAGGTGGCCTAGCGAAGAAATTATGCGATGTGAACAAGTGATAATGGCGCATACGCACCCAACGATAATGCTTATAGATAGACTTGGATATAAAACATTTGAGTCGTGTTGGTTGAAGGCAAAAACCGTGAGAGAAAAACTAGAAGAAAAATACAAAAAACCTGGTGATCCGCAGATATTGATATTACCTGCTTTTAATCCACTATGTGGGGGTATATCAGTTAACAAAGAGGGTATTATGGGTCCGATGGGAAAGATAATAGATGTTGAAAACACAGAGGTTTACCTTCTTGATGGCTCTGGTCTTGGAAAAGTAAAGGGTATCAAATAATCAGGTTAAACTTAAATAACCCATTCTTAATAATGGGGGAAGAAAACCCTAGATGTTGGTGAACTATGGATATGAATCTATCAGAAAACATTAGAAAAACAATATCGTTCTTTCTATTAATCATATTACCATGGGTTATCATAGGTTTAGGTCTTGTTCTAAACGTCGCATCTGTATGGTACTATTTACTCTCTATACTATGGTTTGGTATGGGTTTCATTTTTTACGGTGCACTGAATTAGAGAAGAAAAAACAATAAATATAGGGCTGTGTTGCATTTTTTGGTTAGATGACATCGGTTTTTTCGATTTTAGATCCAAATATCCAAAAACATCTTGCTTCAAAGAACATATTAGAGGCTACTGAGCCACAGCTTAAGGCTATACCAGAGATAATAGATGGAAAAAATGTTCTGTTGATAGCGCCAACAGGTCTTGGTAAAACAGAGGCGGCTCTTCTACCAGTTTTTCATAATTTTTTAAAAGAAAAAAAACAGGAATATGATGAGAAAAGTAGGGGTGTATCAATTCTTTATGTTACGCCGTTGAGGGCTTTAAACCGTGATATGCTTAGGAGAACTATGCAGTGGGGGAAGGAGCTGGGTATAGATATAGCTGTGAGGCATGGTGATACATCTCAGGGTGAAAGGGCTAGGCAGGCGACGCATCCACCAGATATGTTGATAACAACACCTGAGACATTGCAGATCCTTTTTATTGGTAAGAGACTTCGGAGGCATCTAGGAAAAATTAGGTGGGTTATTGTTGATGAGATACATGAGTTGGCTGGTGATGAAAGAGGGGCACAACTGTCTGTTGCGCTTGAAAGGTTATATGAATTAACAAAAGAAGATCATCATGGTTTTCAGAGAATTGGTTTATCAGCGACTGTTGGTTCACCTGATGAGGTGGCAAGGTATCTTGGTGGGTTGGAAGATGATAAACCACGTGATGTGATGATACTTGAGGTTGATGTAACAAAACACATGGATATTAGCGTTGAGTTGCCTGTGGTACAAAAAAGTGATTATGTTGATGCGAAAAATCTGTCTATGGAGCCAATATCTTTTGCTTCTTTGCGTAGATGTAAAGAATTGATAGATAGTCATGTGAAAACACTGCTTTTCATAAACACTCGTGATGGAGCAGAGATCTTGGCGTCGCGTTTCCATATGTGGGAAAAAGATATGCCTATAGGTGTGCATCATGGTTCTTTATCAAAAAATGCTAGGGTTGAGGCTGAGGATGATTTCAAAAATGGTAAACTGAAATCGCTGATATGTACATCGTCATTAGAACTTGGTATAGATGTGGGTGACACAGATTTTGTTATACAGTACAACTCGCCTAGGGAAGTGACAAGGATAGTACAAAGAGTTGGTAGATCAGGTCATAGTATAGGTAAAACGTCGAAGGGTATAATCATAGCAACCCACCCTGAGGATCTGGCAGAAAGCTTGGTGATAGCTAGAAAAGCATTGAGAGGTGAGCTGGAGGAGCTAAGGGTGAGGCAAAACCCGCTGTCGGTTTTAACGAATCAGATCACATCGATGGCACTTGAGTATGGTAGAATCAAAATAAACAAGATGTACAACATAATACGTAGGGCTTACCCGTTTCATAAACTTAAAACCGATGTTTTCAACAAAACCTTGGAGCAGTTGAAAAACCAGCGTACGATATGGGTTGAGGATGATTTTGTGGTTAAACGTTCTAACTCAAGGAACTATTTTTTAGAAAACATTTCTATGATACCAGATGAAAAAACATACATGGTTACAGATATAACTACGAGGAGTAAGATTGGTACACTGGATGAGAGTTTCATTCTAAGCTATGGTTTCGATGGAGCAAGATTCATCCTAAAGGGTAGACCATGGGTGATAGTGAGGAGAGACGAAAAAGGGGTGCTGGTTTCGCAGTCGAAGGAGATGGGGACTATACCCTCATGGGCTGGTGAGGATATACCGGTACCATTTGAGGTGGCTATGGAGGTGGGGCAAATCAGGAGGCTGGTGTCAGAAGGAAAAGATTTAGGGGGCTACCCGTGTGATAAAGAAACGTTAAATAAAATCCTGAAACAGGTAGATGAACAAAAAAGACAAGGGCTAATAGTACCAGATGACCAGAATATAACAATCGAGGTGGAGGATAAAACAATTATCATAAACGCATGCTTTGGAACAAAGGTGAACGAAACACTAGGTCGTCTTATATCAGCTCTTTTAGCACAATCAATAGGCGAAAGCGTGGGGATAAACAGCGACGCATATAGGATAAGCCTAGAGTTACCAGCCCGCATACCAATAGAGAGAATAAAAGATATATTGTTGAAAACAAAACCTGAGACATTAGACTACTTACTTGAGACTATACTGAAGAACTCTACGTACATAAGGTGGCAGCTGGTGCATGTTGCTAGAAAATTTGGTGCGATAAGTAAAAACTTTGATTACAAAAACGTTGGAGCAAAAAAATTGTTGACACTTTTTGACAACAGCATCATATACGAGGAATCAGTTGATAAACTTATCTGGGAGAGGATGGATGTAGAAAACACACAGAAAATACTTAGGATGATACAAAACAGCGAGATAAAAATACATATACAAAGGTTGTCACCAATAGCATTAGCAGGTTTCGAAACCATTAGAGGGCTGATGGTGCCACAGAGAGCAGATAGGTCGATACTGATGGCATTAAAAAACAGGTTAGAAAACACTGATATACTCCTTGTTTGCACAAACTGTAACCATAGTTGGACGACGACAGTACATAGGGTAGACAAAAAACCTGGTTGCTCTAAATGCGGTGCAATAAAGATAGCAGTCCTAAACAGATACCGTGGGGATCTAGCAAAACTACTCTCAAAAAAGAATAGGACAAAAGAGGAAGAAAAAGAGGTTAAGAGATTACACAAAAACGCTAGCCTAGTACTAAGCCATGGTAAATACGCTATCCTAACACTGATGGCTAGAGGAGTAGGACCAGATACTGCCGGTAGGATACTAGGCAAATACAACAAAACCAGCTTGGATAAATCAGAGGAGCTGCAAGTCAAACTACTCCAAGACATATTAAAAGCGGAGCTAACATATGCGCGTACAAGAGGATTCTGGGATAACAACTCATAGGCACGAGAAGTTTTAATAATACAATAACATATTGATATACGCATATAATTTATTAGAGATCAGAGGATGTGGATGCCACCTTTAGAAAACAGAGAGTTAACCATAGGTATATTAAAAACTGCAGTAGACATCATAGGTAGGAGAACATCTGAGATATACGCGGTCGTAGTAGTAGATAGGATTATTGGTGAACTACGGAAAAAATATGATTTCCTAAAACATATAACGATAAAGGTTGCACAGTACTGGGAGTCAGTTGAAACAGTAAACGTGGAACCAGATATAAACAAGGTTGATAGAGAGGAGTTAAACAAGTTTTTAATAGAATTTTTCAAAAAACTGACAAAAACAATGGACAAAAGCACTGGTTACTATTTCATAAGAGAGATCAAAGAAAACTTGCCATTAAATTTTGAAGAAACACTTAAAAAATCAGGCATAGATTTAGATGTTTTACAACTGGAGTATATAACAGAATTAAAAATTCTAAATAAAATAAAGATAGAAAACTCAGAGATTCTAAGAATTGTGTTAAAAATAATCTTTGATATAATAGATATCGAGAGTGATAGGAGAAATGCTATTCAAACACTGAGTCATATAGTTACAAGGCTGAGGATGGAGTATGATTTTTTAGAGCACGTTGAAATAAACGATGTAATTCACATGCAGGGGATGGATATAATTTCTGTGTCAAAAAACATAGATACAGTAGAGCAAAGAAAAATAGGGGAGTTAATACAGAGGATACTACATGAGGCAAATAAATCACTGAAAGAAAAAGGTGGCTATAGGTTTATAGAAAGAATTAGGAACAGGCTCACAGAAGAGTATCTAATAAAACTAGAGGAGATAGGTGTGAACCTCGAGATGGTACAGCTGACACATGAAGCATTAGTTAAACATGTGATAAAATCATTGGTTGATGTACTGAGCGAGGCTAGCGCGCAGAGCTACGCTGTTCTTGCAGTGGACACTGTTCTAAAAAAATTGGATGATAGATATGGTTACTTGAAATATGTTAAAATAGACAGCACGCGTTATTCAGAGGGAATAAATGCGATAAGTATACCAGCTGGTCTTAACACTATAAGATCAACGGAAATTGGTAGAGCAATACAAAAAATCTTAGAGAATATAACTATCTCACTTGGTGATGAGGCGGGTCAATATTTCATAGAAAGGTTCTCACAACGTCTAGGAAAAATATATCTCTCAAGAATAGAGGAGATGGGTGTAAACCTGCATATGATACAGCTGAAACAAAACCTACTGTGGTAAAACTAATTTTATATGGAGCGAATTTCAAAACCTATTTCTCGGCGTTGTCCGAATAATAGTGAGGTGAAAAGTAAAAATTATATTGACTCAACATAAAAAAAATACATTTATTTAGTCATTAACCCTCATTTTATAAAGTAAAATTA
>JARYMC010000063.1 GCA_029907305.1 Candidatus Thermoplasmatota archaeon | reverse complement strand
AAACGCATAATTCATGGCCATGAACGAGGTAGAAACAGAAAAATTAAAATCAAAGAGGGTTATTCAAAGCTCTCTATATTTAGAGAAGAATAATGAAACAAATAAAATTATTAAAAAAGAAAAATTTCTTTGCCAGATTAATGCTGTTACTCAATTACTGGCGTCCATTTTCTGTATATGAGTTGATTTGTTATATATTGATGTTTGCTGGTGCTATAATGTTTGCATATGGTATAAAACCATATAATATAGAGGTAATAAAGCTAATCCTTTTTACCATTATAACATTGTATTCTGGTTTTTTTGCTGCACTAATCTGGAATGATATCTCTGATCAGGATATTGATATAATTGCTCATCCGAATAGGCCAATCCCAAGTGGTAGGATAAGTTCAAAAAAATTTTTTGCTATTGCACTTATCTTTTCTGCTCTCACCTTTATATTTGCAGTTCTTATCAGCCTCTGGTGTTTACTTCTTGTTGGAATTACTGCTATATTCGTCACATTTCACAATAAATATCTTAAAAAAATCATTAAAACCTATGCATATTCAGAAATATTCACCCCTTTTCAATGGCTAACTGTCCCACTTATTGGTTTTTTAGCAGTATGGACCGCACTTCCGAAAACTGGAAATATTAACCTTTCAGCTCCTTTACTCGGTTATATTTCTATTCATAGTACACATATTTTACCTATGTTACTATTAATTTTATTTACATATTTCGCTGATGATGCCCATGATCTTGCAGAAGGAATTGTTGATAAAGATGGAGACCGTAAACATGGTGTAAAAACATATGCGACCACGTTTGGGGAAAGAATCGCAGCAAAAATCTCTCTCGTCATGTTCTTCATTTCAGGAATACTAGGAATTATCTTATGGCTTATGACATTTCTTTCTCTTATTTTTATTATATTATTCATCCTACTTTGGTCTTATACATTAAAATATTACTACCAACTTGTTAAAACAACAGATGATCTACCGAGAAAATATATAGCAAAAATTGCAGGTAAAAAAGGTTATGACTACTTTCTTTTTTCATATGCGTTAATCTTTCTTGATGTATTTTTACAAGTACTAAATGCATCGTATTTTCATTTGACTAGCCCAATAATCTAATTAATAATGCCATCTGTGCCCACAGACGATTTTTTGCCTCGTCAATGACAACTGAATTTTTTCCGAATACAACATCCTTAGTTACTTCTTCTCCATAGTAAATAGGCATACAATGCATAAAGAGTGCGTTAGGTTTTGCTTTCTTTATAACTTCCTTAGTAACTTTATAATTGTAAAGATCCATGAGTCTTTGTTGTCGTTCATGCTCGAACCAAAAAGAGACATAGGTATCAGTTACAATAACATCAGCAGATGCGACAGCATTTATATCCTCAGTAATAGTGACCATTTGATTTTTTTTTTTCTTTACAATATCTTTGGCTGTTTTAAAATAGTACTTGTTCGGCCAGTATTTTTTTGGGGAGATAACTATTATATTAATTCCTGTAAGTGCGCATCCTAATAGATATGAATGGTTGAGATTGTCATCTCCATCTCCTATAAAAGCCAAAGTTAGATCTTCAAGTTGTCCTTTTTTTTCTTTTATAGTCATAAGATCAGCGATGATTTGACATGGATGTTCCTCTCGATCAAGTGCATTAATTACTGGAACCGTTGAATAGTCTGCTAGTTTGTATAAATTGGATGAGTCAATAGGACGGTAAATGATTGCATCTACGTATCTGGATAGTACCCGTGCTATATTTTCTGGGGATTCATATTTTCCTATACCTATCTCTTCACCGGTTATAAATATCGCATGTCCTCCTAATAGATTAATCCCAACTTCAAAAGAAACTCTTGTTCGAGTTGATTGTCGTTTCAAAGATCATAGCAAGTGTTTTTCCTTGTAAATTATTGAATTTTTTTCCTACTTTTAGGTCATGTTTTAATTTTATTCCTAGGTCAATTATTTCGTCAATCTCATTTGCTAAGTCAAGGATTGAAAGTATATTCTTTTTCATACGAGGGATATTAGGAAATTTTTTAGAGTTTATTAAAATTTTCCTATCTTTATAGTTTTATTTGTTTAATGAAGGAAAACATAAACCAGTATTATTTATATAATTTTAATAAAAATTCCAAAAAATAAAATAAGTATTATTATATATTAAGATAAGTATTAAATATTAATTCTTCATATTATATATTATGAAATTAACTAAATATATAACAATTTTCTTTGTTTTATTTTTTCTAACAGCACCTTTGACAGTCTTTTGTAACAGCACTCATATTATAAAAGAAATACAAAAACAAAACTTTGAAGAGAATCAAAATATAAGTATTATAAGAATAGCACAATACCCTAGATACGCAGGTTGCGACAGTCTCTTTGATTATATCTTTAATTATCATTGGCAATCAAATGGAAATATATATTATTTTAATTTAACAGAACTTACTTTAGACGAAATATCTGGAAAAGGTAAAAAACCATTAACAGTAGATAATTTTGATCTATTAGTTGTAGGTGCTAGTTTCGATAGCTTTTATAAACATGGATTTAATAAAAAACATTTAAATAATATTAGAAAATTTGTTTCTGATGGTGGTGGATATTTAAGTGTTTGTGCAGGCACTGTTTTTTCTACTAGAGGATATGAAAAACCGGATAAATTTTATAAAAAATATATTAACAATAATGCTTTGAAGATTTCTAATGTTTATCTAAACTTAGATTGGTCGGGAGAAGCTCAATATATCTTTAAGATGGGGGATAAGTCTACCGGTTTAGTTCCGTTAGAATGTATGCTAGTTAAAAATAATTCAAATCCAATTTTAAATGATTATTTTGATGATACTATAAATATATCATATGGTGGAGGTCCTGGTTTATATCCAGCTGAAAGTGATGATCCAATCTATGGAGAGGTAACACCTTTACTAATAATTAATGAAGAACTTATGGAAACTAAACCAATTCACTGGTACATGAAAGGATTGCTTCCAGGTTGGATACCATTTAAAAAAGTGAAAACAGATATCAAAGGTCAATATGCTGCTATAGCTTCTACTTATGGTGATGGTAAAATCGTTATTTTTAATTGTCATCCTGAGATTGCGCTTATAGAAAATGGTACTATTGAAGAATATATTGGTCGACCAGGTGGATATGGTTTTGGAAGATTTAATATACCTCCTATTAGAGCTGTTTTTAGATGGAATGGAGAACATATGAATATGAGTCATAATTGGTGGCTTCATCGTCGTGCTGCTGCCTGGATTGCTGGTGTACCTGATAGTGATCTTCCTCCTTGTAATGAACTTATGGTTTTTATGGATAAACCAATATATAGATATGGTTATCATTTTTATTTAAATGACACTCTTATAGGACCACGCTTTAATTTTTCGTTATTAAATCCACCTTTTGATTTTCCAAAAATAGAAAGGTCTAGATTATTAAGTTGGATTATGGGTAAATTTGTTTCTAATAGAATTTCGAAAGTTGTAAATTTAATGGGTATAACTGTTATTGTTGGTGATATTACTGTAATAGCATATGTTGAGAATAGCAATATTGTAGAGTTTTATCTAGATGATGTATTGGAGTTTACTGATACCTTGCCTCCTTTTGAATGGAAATTAGATAAGAACAATCTTAATGGTATACATAGGCTTGAACTTCGCGCTTATGATGAGTATGGTAATTGTGCCTTTGATGGTTCAGATTTTTTCTTCATAAACACTTAAAAAATAAAAAGAAAGGAAATGATAGTTTTTGCTATGAATTTTTGGCTTAGTTATTGTCCATTAGCAAAAATCTTTCTTCATTTTAGTAGGTGACAAAAATCCTTGAAAAACTATTACTTCAGATTGTTAATTATTTAGATATATCTTTTTCTCCCCTTTTTCCAAAAACTTATGTCATGTAATATTTATTGCTTAATCTGTTCTAATTCTAAAAATGGTGGATCAATAACATTTACTGATGGCGCCCTTTTGGTCCTTTTTCATAGGTATTGCAATACCCACAAATAGATGTAGTAGCTCCTTGGTAATTATTCTCGTTTCCAGATGATGGGTTTAGAATCGGTAACCTCAGGAATATTCTTTGTCTAAGGAATCTTATAACTAGATCTTTTATTCGTTCTCCTAGTGCTAGTCTGGTTCTTATCTTGTATAGTGGTGATTCTTTCTTTTTAGCGGGTGCTGTGTTAGAGGTAACTGTGGTTGCAAACATGATAGCTATTAAAGTAAAAAAAGCTAAAATACTAATCGCAAATATTTTTTTATTCATTCCTTTTAACTCTTCTTAAGATATTAATATATTACTCCAGTTTATAAAAACTCTGTTCGATAACTTTAGAATAAAGTATTTTTTTTAACAATAATATCTTGTTTCATATAATCTCGACAATTATTTTCTATAGGAACAATCATAGTATTATTTTAGGCAATATTTAGTCTTGCCATTTCCCGCAAACTTGCCATTCTATATAACAATATTCAACGCTGCATGTACAAGAATCTTCTGTTTTCATTCCTGTCCTTAGGTTTCTATAATTGTCAGGACTGAAAACTCTAAGCCATTGGAATGGTAGGAAAATACTCGTTGTCTAAGGAAGTTTGCAGGTTTCTACCGTATACGGTTCATAATAAGAAAGGCATCCACATAACCATGTTCCTAAGCTTGGTTTCATATTAATTTGCTCTCTCACAGAAAGTTCCTCTAAGTTTCTTAGCCATTGTAATGGTAGGAAAAATATTCTCTCGCCGAAAAATTTTGTTACTATATCCCCAATTTTTTCTTTTATAGCTTGCCTATTTCTTATCACATATAAGGGTGATTCTTTTTTTTCGGTGGTTTTTGTTTTTGTGGTTACTGCAGATACAAAAGAAATAGCCACTAATGCGACAGCCAAAATACTAATCACGAGTATTTTTTATTTATACTCTTCTTTCGCTTCCTTTCCCAAAATTTTAATATGTAATGTCAAGTCAGATGCGTAACATTTTTTTTAAGGAGAAGATGTAACCTTCATGTTGCATATGCACAGAGGGATTACCAGTGTTTTCAATTATCACACCTTGGTCAATGATGTTACCGATGTCGTTTGGCATTACAGTGGATTGTAATAATGGTAGTGAAAAATCGATGAAATAGTTTTTAATTATACTATATCATGGAGCCCTGTGAAAGTCACAATCTTTCCATCAATGCACCTATCATCAATGGCAAAAGAACTGTTGCATCTCCCTCTATTGTCACATTATCCGCTTTTTCTTTGAGTTTGCCCCACGAAATTGCTTCTCTTGTTTGTGCACCGCTAAGGCTACCATCATACTCCACCGCCGTCGTTATATAAACGGCGTGGTCAAGCCCATCTTTAAACTGGTTCCACCATATCACATGATGTTTTGAAATACCCCCACCAATTATTAGGGCACCACTTTTTTTGGCACCAAATATAATATCTGAGAGTTCCTGCTCATCTTTCAATAAATCAATAGTAAAATCCCTGTGCTCCTGATAATACATCCATAGATTAGAACCAAAAGCACCATCTGTTATACCTGGTACAAAAACCGGTATCTTATTCTTCCACGCCCAATAAAGTATCGAGTTTTTACCGTTTTTTTCTTTTTCAAGACTTTTACCAAACTCCCAAATTAACTCTTTTGTTGACCATTTATTTTTTATTTTATAGAGATCATTTAGGATAGGCTGCATTTTATCCTCAAGTATTTTCCCATAGCATTCGTTTGGAATGAAAATATTCCCAAGCCTGTTAATTCCCTTTTTATGTAGTTCTCTATCATCTGCTATAAAAGAGCCATGGTAATAGTTTTTCCAAACCCGTGCTAGGTCATGGTCCAACGTACCAGAAGTCGTGATAACAACATCAAAAAGTTTCCTTTTCAACAATTCTTTTATAATCCCTCTTGTACCAGTTGAACAGATACATGCTGGAAAAGAAAGAAACTTCACACAATCCTTTTCTTTAACCATTTTTTCAATGATCTCAACACCAACAGCAACTTTTTTTGCAGAGAAACCACCAGAGTCATAAAACTCTTTTATCAACTCATTAGAGTTCATACCTTTTTTTAATTGAATGTCTCTTACTGGTTTCTCTTTCATAAGATTTTCACCTTAATACACAGCTAATGCACCGTATCCGACACAGGAGCTGCTGGGTTGCACCTCATATGAGGTCCCATATTTAAGCAATTCTGCTTGTTTCGCACCCAATAATTTTGATGCGACAAGCATAGATGCAACAGGACCATAGCCACACATTGTTATATCGTTTTGATGTACCACATCAATAAGCCCTTTTGGATCCAACTCCAGTATTTTTTTAATAGCGATTTCGTCCTGTTTCTCCGCGTACTCATCAACCCTCATACCCCTAGGTGGCATACTCATATAATTAAAACCAACATGAGAAAAATCACTACTAGCAACAATAACTGTTTTAACACCAGTTTTTTTGATCGCCTCAGCTATGATCTCACCAACCTCTTTTGCTGTCTCAAAATCCTGCATAGCCATGCATATTGGTACGAAGTCAAATTTTTTAGATCCTGCAATGAACTGTAAAAAAGGTAGTTGGACTTCTATGCTGTGTTCATATGCATGTGCACTATCATCCATGTCTATTATGCTCTTGCATATCTGTTTCGCAAGCTTATCATTTATAGGTACTTTTCCAAGCGGTGTCTCCCATAAACCTTCTGTCATCACTGAGACCCCTGATCCTTGTCCTGTGTGGTTAGGACCAAGAACTACGAAGGTATCAGCGAAACCATTTTTTGAGAGATAATGATAAGAATGAGCAGCTATGGCACCAGAATAAACATAACCAGCATGAGGCACAACCAATCCTAAAATATTTTTGTTTTTCTCAGCAAACTTCGGAAAGCTTCTAGGTCCCCGTTTATCTAAAAAACATTCTTTGATGCTTTCCTCCAAACTTCGTTTGTCCCAATCGTAAAACTGGCCTGCTACAACAGCTTTTCTAATTTTCTCCAAATTTACTCACCCCTAACAAATTATATCACGAAATTGCACATTAACCTTATCCGCAAAAAGTATAAATACATTTGACTAATTCCGTTTAAAGATTTAGGGGGTACCAATGGAGACAGTATGCCATATAGAAATAATAAAAGATGGGCGGGACTTCGTAGCTAGAGTTCATCTTGCAAACGGCTCAATAAAAGAATATCGCCATCATATATTCGAGGATGTCCTTACTGAGATGGTTATAGACATACAGGAAGAATTAGCTGAAACCTAAAACTTTTTTTTAAATTAACCTATTTTTTATAATAGTTTAGTTATACTTTTTGTTTAATATGTAGACGACATCATAGATGACAATATTAACACAATTACCATCACTGCGATTGCCCCATACATTATGTATATATACCGTCTCCTTTTCTTCAACAAATTCTGATACTTCTGTTTACATTCCTCTGAGCAAAGTGTTTCATTAGCAGGTATTGCTTTCCCACACATATGACAATGCGTATGTTGTGCTATTTTCTCTACCATATTCATATCACCTAAACAATAATACAACCCATATGAAATACTTTTCCTACATGTAATGTCAAGTCAGATGCGTAACATTTTTTTTAAGGAGAAGATGTAACCTTCATGTTGCATATGCACAGAGGGATTACCAGTGTTTTCAATTATCACACCTTGGTCAATGATGTTACCAATGTCGTTTGACATTACACTACATGTTTTTTATAACAACCTTTCCATCCATAACATCAATGTTTATCAAAGCAGTTATCGGTACATTATACTCGGTTTTTATCTTATCTGCCACGTTTCCCTTGTCAATAGCTATAAAAACACCTTTTACGTCTACACCTATCTTTTTAAAGACAGATAATACAGCCTTAAGGGTGCCACCTGTGCTTAGTACATCATCAACAATAACGATTTTATCACTTTTTTTTAAACCATTTATGTAAAGTTTTGATTTTGAATAACCTGTGACTTGTTCCACGCTAAATTCATCAGGCAAACCATATGATCTCTTCCTAATAATTGTAAATGGTATCTTCATGCTCAAGGACAATGCAGAAGCAAGAGGTATACCCATGGCCTCCATAGTTACAATCCTATCAATCTTACCGCATTTTTTAATGAGTTTTTCCATCTCTTTAGCCACTTCATCTAACAAATCAGGTTTGATATATGGAACCCCATCGGTTATAGGATGGATAACATAATCATAATCACCTTTTTTCACAACAGGTACCTCAAACATAGATTTTTTCAACAACTCAAGACTCATAGTTCTCCAACCTCCTCACAAACTTTTTTCAAATCAGGTATAAACCTATCAATAACCTTTTTTGTTACATGTGGCATCAGAACGATGCGAATACATGATATTCTATTCATTTTATTAACCTTCCACCCATACTCGGTTAACTTATTTACTACTGCTGCAGGTTTTTTCATTCTAACACCGATAACATTCATAATAGGTTTTGTAACTAATTTCAATCCTATATCCTCTATTCTACATTGGGTGTAATAAGTGTTTTCCATGCATCTTTTAACCAAATCCCTGTAACCATTTTTACCAAGATATCTTATAACTGCATATGCTGCGGCAACAGGCCCACCAGATCTTGTACCAAGAATACCACTCTGTCTCTCGCTGCTAACACAATTAGATTCAACACTTATCTCATCAACCCATTCTTTGTTTCTAAAAATAAGTACACCAAGTGGTATAGCTGAATAACCCATTTTATGTGCATCTATAGATACTGTACTGACACCTTTAAGTTTGAAATCAAAATCAGGTACATCATATCCTAGTTGTTTTAAAAATGGTATAACAAAACCACCAAAAGCAGCATCAACATGTAAAAAAACATGTTCATCTAAGCATATCTCGCTAATCTCTGGTATAGGATCTATTGTCCCAAGTTCAGTTGAACCCGCTACACCTACAACAGCAGCTGTGTCTTTACCTATCTTTTCTTTTAGCTTAACTGTATCAATAACATAATCTTTGTTCAGAGGGGTGATAACAATCTTCATATCCATAAGTGATGCTATTTTCTGGAAAGAAAAATGTGCACTCCCAGGAACTATGATTTCTTTTTTGTTTGTTAATCGTTTTGCAAGCCACATAGCATTTATATTTCCCTCTGTACCACCACTAACTATCTGTCCACCAGAACCTTTTGGTGCATTTAACAAATCAGAAATGAATGAGATTAATTTTGTTTCTATGTTTTTTGTACCAGGAAATAGCTCCGGATCTCCAAGATTGGTTTCTAAAAACTTGAAATAAGCCTCCTTCGCAATGGGATGCGGCTGGGTACACATAGAACCAAGTATACGGCCACTAGCGAAAGTAAAATCCTTATATCTATATTTATCTAACTCTTTTAATATTATTTTATGTTTTTTCTTGCTGTGTTTTCTTTTTTCCATTTGACTCTGAGGTAATACATCATGGTTCAAAAATATTTCAATTTGCCGGCGTTGTCCAGAAAATAAATGTAGAACAACTTCAATATCATATCTGGATGGGTTGCAAACAATACAATAAAGAAAAAAAATAAAACA
>JARYMC010000062.1 GCA_029907305.1 Candidatus Thermoplasmatota archaeon | reverse complement strand
GGACAAACCCAATCATCTGGTAAATCCTCAAATTTTGTACCTGGTTTTATACCATTATCTGGATCTCCTATTTTTGGATCATAAACATATCCACATACCCTGCAAACATACTTTGTCATTTTTTTCTTCCTCCTTTTGTTTTTTATTTTGTTTATCAACCTCACCACTATAAGTTGGTGCATTCTTTGGTGAAAAACCTCCTTTTACTTTATGATAAAATTCATAGGTCATTGGTATTTCATCTGTTAGTATATCACAGTCCTCAACCTGACCGATAAATATTGTGTGAGTACCAACATCTATTTTATCAATTAATCTAACTTCGATATAGGCAATAGTGTTATCTAGAACGATTGGTGCCTGATTTTTACCAAGCTTGTATTTAACATCTTTGAATTTGTCTATGTCTCTACCTGATTTGAACCCGAATGTTCCAATGAAATTCATAGGTGTTTTTTCTGATAAAACCGATATTGTGAATGCTTTGCTTTCTTCTATGAACTCGTGTGTAAGGTTTTTTTTGTTTATGCTTACTGCGATTGTTTGTGGTTCAGCTGTAACTTGGAACAAAGCGTTTGCTATTTGGCCGTTTATCTTTTTTCCTTTTTTTGAGCAAACAATGTATAGTCCATATGATATCTTGTGTAGTGTTTTTGGGTTCATTTTTTTCCTCTTTTTAAGCAATCCTTACAGATACCTTTTATGTAACCATGAACTTCTTCAATTTTGTGACCATATTTTGACATCTTTTCTATATTTGGGCAGGCTATATCTATATCTATTATTTTTCCGCATTTTTTACATAAGAAGTGATGGTGCATACCTGAAAATAAGTCATATCTTGATTCGGAACCAGATATTGTTATCGATTGTATAATTCCATGTTCATTAAGGGTTTCTAATGTGTTGTATATTGTTGTTTTGGAGAGAGATGGATTATTTGATTTTAGGTCTGAGAAAATTTTTTCAGCGGTGGGATGGATGGGATGTTCTTCTAGATATTTTAGAACAATCAGCCGCTGAGGTGTGATCTTTATGTTGTTTTCTTTTAGTAGTTTCACGTGTTTATCCAAATAATCCACCTTTATTTTGTAACAATTACTAATTTGTAATTATTACAATTTAGTATGTAATACAGATTGCCTATATAAAGTTTTTTACTCTCCCAACACCAATCCAGATCAACAAGAACTGTGCTCAATAGCTCCATTTGGGCAAGCATTAACACAAGCACAACACTCTATACACTCACCCAAATTCTTAGCAACTGCTTTACCATTTTTAACCTCAAATATCTCAACTGGACAAGCAGTAACACACTCACCAGCACCTATACATTTATCATAATCAACTGTTATTTTTATATTTCCTTCCTCAAATACTTTCTTCATCGCTTTCTAAAACCCCCATTGAATTGAGATATGGTAAAAACATAATACTATTTTAGAGTTTTCTTTTACGAAAAAATGTTTTTCGAAGATTTTTTGAATAGTAAACTGTTTCATTAAAAATAAGGGTAGAAAAATTTGTTTTCTCCGAAAACAGGTTGTGAAATGATTATGAATCAAAATGAAAAAGGGAACGGCGAACTCGTAGGGTGGCATGACCCTGATGAAAACCGCCAATGGATTCTGAACAATAAACCAAGAAGTCTAGATGATAAAACAATGACCATAAAGGATGCGGTTTCTAAGTTTGTAAAAGACGGATGTTTCATTGCTATGGGCGGATTTGGGCACGTCCGTGTTTCTATGTCAATTGTTTATGAGATCATAAGACAAAAAAAACATGATCTAACAATGGCAGGTAAAACAGCTGTCCATGACCTTGATCTCCTAGTTGGATCAGGATGTGTAAACAAAGTAGAGGTTGCCTATTCTTTTGGTCATGAGCTACGCGGTTTATCACCTGCATCTAGACGGGCTGTTGAAACAGGTAGATGTAAGATTGCTGGTGAGATAAGTAACGCTGGTTATCAATGGCGTTTTCTCGCTGCTATGATGGGGCTACCATTTATTCCAACTAGGGTTATGCTTGGTACAGATACTTTCAAACATAGTTCCGCTAGAATTATGAAGGACCCTTTTAGTGGTAAAAGTATTTGCATTCTACCTGCTTGTTACCCTGATGTAGCGGTTTTACATGTACCTAGATGCGACAAATATGGGAATGCGCAAATCGATGGAATTATGGTTGAGGATTTTGAGTTATCTCGTGCTGCGCGACGTGTTATTATCACAACTGAGAAAATCATCGAAAACAAAAAAATAAGGAGTGAACCGCATAAAACAGTCATACCTTTTTATCTTGTAGATGCAGTTGTTGAAGTACCTTTTGGTGCTCACCCATGTCAGATGCCATATGAGTATTTTTTTGATGAGGAACATATTGGTGAATGGTTGTCATTATCAAAAACAGATGATGGTGTAAGAGAATATCTGAAAAGATATGTTTTTGATGTGAAAGATTTCAAAGAATATCTGGAAATTGTTGGTGGATCTAAAAAACTTAAACTCCTGAGAAGGATTGAGAGATTAGAAGAACCCATGAGTGCACCATGGATACAGAAAAAGGATGAAAAGAAATCAGAGCCTTATTCGTCCACAGAACTGCTCGCATGTGTAGCATCTCATATGCTTGAGGACAAGAAATCTGTTTTTGTTGGTACAGGTTTACCGATGATTGCTGCTATGCTTGCACAGCGTACACACGCACCAAACCTGTTGTTGTTTTTCGAGGCAGGCGGCATAGGACCTGAGATCCCTGTTTTACCGATTTCTGTTGGTGACTCGCGGACATTTCACATGGCTGTTGCAGCATCTAGTATGCATGACTCTATGTCGATGGCACAAGCAGGTTATATTGACTACGGTTTTCTAGGTGCTGCGCAGATAGATAAACATGGGAACATAAACACAACTGTGATAGGATCATACGATCATCCAAAAGCAAGACTACCTGGTAGTGGTGGTGCGAATGATGTGGGCACGCTTTGTAACAAAACCATCATTATAATGAGGCAGGATAAATATAGGTTTGTTGAAAAGGTTGATTTTCTTACAACACCTGGTTACCTTGATGGTTTTGATTCAAGAGAAAAAAATGGTCTGCCTAGAGGTAGTGGGCCTTATAGAGTTATTACACAGCTTGGCGTCTATGATTTTGATGATGAAACAAAGGATATGAAATTGATATATATTCATCCTGGTGTCACAGTTGATCAGATCAAAGAAAACAGTGGGTTTGAAATTATTATACCAGAAAAGATTACTTTTACTAAACCACCTACTGACAAAGAATTGAAGATACTGAAGAGTATAGATCCTGCTGGTATGGTAATAGGAAAATAATAGAGTTTATACGGCAAAAAACGAAAACATTTTTCAATTGATTTTGTATTACTTATCTTGAGTGAGACGGGGATAATAAAAATTTTTCGTCTCTTGACGAAGAGAGGTTAGACATATGACAAGAAAAGTTTGTGTTGTTGGTGGGGCAACAACTCCTTTTGACTATGGCCCTACAGGTTTTGAAACTATTGAGGGTGGAGCAGCTGAATGTGTTAAAGAAACACAGAGAGACATACCAGATTTTTCTCTACGCGATTTGGATCTGATGATTTATTCGCATTTCTCTGTGCATTTTGGACATCAACTGGCACCTGAGTGGATTATTCATGATCACCTTGGTCTTGTTGGTTTGCCTCATTACCGTGTTGAAAACGGTGGTAACACAGGCGGATCTGCTTTGTATGCTGCTGCACTTGCTGTAATGTCAGGTCATCATGACGTGGTTGGTATTATCGGCTGGGAGACAATGGATTCGGTTTCACAGTCGCAGGGTAGCGAGTTTATCGCTATGGCATCTGATACTCGTTATGAGTTGATGGTTGGTGGTATCTACCCAATATATTATGCTGCTATGGCTAATAAATGGATGAAGGACAATAAGGTTACTGAGGAGGATGTTGCGACTATCGCTGTTAAAAACAAGAACAATGCAATGGACAACCCGAAGGCTCAGTGGTATAGAAACGAACATAGGTATATCACAGTTGATGATGTATTGAACTCTAAGTTGATTTCTTATCCTATAAAAAAATATGATTGTTGCCTTATGTCGCGTGGTGTTGCTTTTGTTCTTGTTTGTTGCGAGGAATATGCTAAGAAGGTTAACCCTGATGGTTATGTAACCATCGATGGTATGGGGCTTTCTAGTTGTACTATCCGTGCGGGTGACAGGTTGAATAACCCTACTTGGGCTGAGCGTTATGGCCCTGGTTATCCTGAGATGACTGAGTTTGGGGCTTGTCGTTGTTCAGCGGAGCAGGCATATAAGATGGCTGGTATAGAAAACCCTTTGAAGGAAATTGATTTTGGTGAGATACACGATGCTTTTTCTACTTCTGAGGCGCAGATATACAAGGCTTTAGGGCTTGCGAATACAGATAATATTGCTCAGTTTATCCGCGATGAACAAACACATTTGCATGGTAGTATTCCTATGAATCCTGGTGGTGGGCTTATTGGTTATGGTCATCCTGTTGGTGCAACTGGTTTGATGAGTACTATAGAGTGTTTCTATCAGTTATCTGGTTTGATTCCGAAGAAGCATCTTAGCAGGAAAACCGAGGTACCTGATGCAATGTGTGGTATTGTGAATAGTCATGCTGGTACAGGGACTAGTATATCCAATTTTATTTTAAGGAGGCATTAATGATGGAGCAGGTGGTTTTAATGAAAAACAAAAATAATAAGAAAAAATTTGCTTATGAACCAAAGTTCACAGAGAGGAAGGATTACAGGCCTGAGGGTGTTAAAGAAACAGGGTTGGTTTTTGTTGGCCATGAGATATCAGAGGATAGAACAGTTATGAACCAGTTCCTTCACTACGACCAACTTTATACTATTAGACATGGTTGGAACAGTAAATTCTTCATTGGTTTACTTGAAGGCAAAATAATGGGTACACGTTGCCCAAAATGTGGTGACACATGGGTACCTGTTCGTACACATTGCTGGAACCTTAACTGTAAACTTGAGAGAACCGAATGGGTTGAGATGCCACTTACTGCGAAGGTTCATACTTGGACTGTAGCTGGTTGGAGTGGTAGATCATCTCTGAAACGGCTACCTATTGTTTTAGTATATGCGATTATCGGTGATAGCAAGGTTGCTATAGCTAATGAGTTACATGGAATTAACCCATGGGATGTGGAATTTGGTATGCCTCTCAAGGTTGTTTTTAAACCAAAGGAACAACGAGTGGGTGCTGTTACAGATTTCCATTTTGAGCCGGCTGATGGTTGGAAACCATCGCCTATGACTGAGGAGAAAGAGAGGATTAAAAAACTTGTTGAACCTGTGTATGAGTGGGTTAAGACACTAAAATAGAGTTGATAAATAAAGTTTAAAACACCTCTATGTTTATTAGTTTCGATGGATTACGTTTCAGGAGAAATACTTACAAACAAGGGTTTTGAAAAAGGGTACGTAGGTTTTGAAAAAAACAAGATAGTTGAAACAGGTAAAGGTTCTCCACCTAAAAAACCGGTTTGTACTGGTTTGATAACACCGTCTTTTGTTAACGCTCATACACATATTGGTGATTCTTTCATAAAAAAAAAGGATATTGATCTACCAAGAAAAGTTGAGGAGCTTGTTGCACCACCACATGGTCTGAAGCATAGGTTGTTAAAAGAGGCTACTGAGGAGGAGATAATAGCTGGTATGAGAGATTCTATCGAAACCATGAAAGCTGGTGGTGTTTCTTGTTTCTGGGATTTCAGGGAAACCGGTATAACTGGTGTATCTCAGCTTAGAAAATCTCTGAAAAACACTGGTGTTTCTTCTTTGATTTTATCGAGACCAAAGCATCTAAATTATGATCCTGAGGAGGTTAGTTTTTTGTTGGAAAACTCTGATGGTATAGGTCTTAGTAGTATCTCTGACTGGGATTATTCTGAGCTTGAAAAGGTTGCTAGGCACACTAAAAAAGAGAATAAGATTTTTGCTTTACATGCTAGTGAGAGAAAGAGGGAAGATATTGATTTGATTCTTGGTTTGAAACCTGATTTTTTAGTTCACATGGTTTTTGCTACAGAGAGTGATCTAGAGCGTGTTAAGGACGATAATGTTCCTGTTGTGGTTTGTCCTAGATCGAATATGTTTTATTGTTTGAAGCCTAATCTTGGTTTGTTGAAAAAACAGGGTGTTGATTTGTTGATTGGGACTGATAACGCTATGATTAGTTCGCCTAGTGTCTTGGATGAGATCAGGTATATAAAGACTATTTCAAATGAGTTTTCAACCGAAGAATTATTGACTATGGCTACATATGGTGCACGGAAAGTTTTAAATGTAGATGATAGCATTCCTGCCCCAGATTCCACAACAGGTATTGTTGTGTTAGATAAAGAATCATTTAAACCTTTATATATTATGATATAATAAAAAAAAGAGAGGGATAAATTGTGAAAATTGAAGAAGTGATGTCAACTGATTTGATTGTTGGTTATGTTCCTGGGACTGTGAAGGATGCTTTGAAGATACTTGCTAAGCATAATGTTTCTGGTATGCCTATTTTGAAGAGGGGTACAAAAAACGTTGTTGGGGTTGTTACTAGAACCGATATTTTTAGGAATGCTGATGAAGAACAGCTTGCTTTGATTATGAGTGACAAGGTTTTTATGGTTGAGAAGGACCAGGATGTAAAAGTTGCTGCTAAGCTGCTACATCAGAATAGGATACATGGTTTACCTGTTGTTAACAAAAGAAAACAGATTGTTGGCATCATTAGCCCCACTGATATTTTGAAGATTTTATCTGATAGAAAAAGGGAGGTTGTTGAGAAGTATTACACAAACATGGTTGTCCCTGTTTATGAGGAAACACCAATAAACATTGTTATGGAAATCATAAATATAACAAACGAAAACGCTCTACCAGTTTTAAACGACAGTCTTAAACTAGCTGGTATTGTCAGTGATGGTGATTTATTTAAACTCAGCCATATAAAAGAGAGTGTTTCACGTTCTGATATGGGTATTGGTGATGACGAAGATCAGTGGACCTGGGAGGGTATAAGAGATACTATACGGCTTTATTATTCTACATCAAAGGTTGATTTACCTAATGTTGCTGTGAAAGAGGTTATGGTAAAAAATGTTATAAAAGCATTCAAAAACACGCCTGTTTCCGAGGTTGCACAAAAGATGATAAAAAACAACATAAGCCACGTACCTGTTGTT
This sequence comes from Candidatus Thermoplasmatota archaeon, assembly GCA_029907305.1. NCBI lineage: Archaea > Methanobacteriati > Thermoplasmatota > Thermoplasmatota archaeon. Next base: position 2,409 of record JARYMC010000062.1, on the reverse strand, counting down.
GATGAGAACGAGAGGCTCGTTGGTATGATAACTGATATTGATCTAATGGCCTGCATGTTTTAAATCCCATTAAAACATTCTAATTTTAACCAACTAATTTATTTGGAGAGAAGATTAGGTTTATGCCGTTGGATATCCACGATAAAATAATGATGATGGCTAAGCGAAGAGGTTTCATCTACCCCTCTTTTGAGATCTATGGTGGTGTAGCAGGTTTTTATGATTACGGACCCCTTGGTTCACAGCTTAAAAACAACATCGAAAATATCTGGCGTAAATATTATTTGTTAAAAGATAACTGCATTGAAATAAACACTCCGACTGTGACGCTTTTTGAGGTTTTAAAAGCATCCGGTCACGTGGATGAGTTCACTGATGTAACTGTGGATTGCCAGAAATGTAAAACATCATACAAGGTTGAGGACATTATTGACAAAACACTGAGTGTTGAGCAGGCTTTAAAAGAAGGTAAAGTGATATGCCCTAGTTGTGGTAATAAACTAAGTGATCCTCATGATGTAAATCTTATGTTTTCCACTAGCATAGGAGTCAACGATGGCAGGAAGGCTTTTTTACGACCTGAGACTGCGCAGGGTATTTTCACAAACTTCCACCTGTTGTATAGGTATGCTAGGGAGAAGCTACCCTTCGGTGTTGTACAAATCGGCAAAGGTTACAGGAATGAGATTTCACCGAGGCAGAGTATTATAAGACTACGTGAGTTTAATATGGCGGAGGCAGAAGTTTTTTTTGATCCAAATGATAAAAAACACCCAAATTTTGATAGTGTTAAAAACAAAGAGTTGTATCTTTTTGATAACAAGAAGGAAATGAAACTTTCTTTAGAAAAGGCTGTGAAAAACAAGGTGATCAACAACCAAGCACTTGCGTATTATATGTATGTTACACAAGATTTCCTGTTAAACCTTGGTGTAGACCCAAAGAAGTTTAGATTCAGGAAACATGTACCAGATGAACTAGCTCATTATGCTACTGAGTGTTGGGACGCAGAAATTTTTAGCGAACGTTTTGGCTGGGTAGAATGCGTTGGTATAGCTGATCGATCTGCATATGACCTTGGTGCCCATATAGAATCATCTGGGACAGACATGTATGCTCTAAGGAAATACGATGAGTCTAAGGTTGTTGATGTAAAAAAGGTTGTTCCAAAGATGGATAAACTAGGTCCTCTTTTTAAAGACAAAGCCGGTAAAATAAAAGAGCTTTTAGAAAAAATTGATGCGAAAGATGCTAAGAAAAATTTGTCTATGGTTTTAGATGGTAAAACTGTTGAGATACCATCTGACTGCTATGAGATAAAACAGGTTAAGGAGAAACGTTTTGGTGAAAAATTTGTTCCCCATGTTATAGAACCATCTTATGGTATCGACAGGATTCTGTATTTTGTTCTAGAGCATAACTATGTTGAGACAAAGAAAAAAGATGAGGAATACACTTTGCTTAGGCTTAATCCATTGGTTGCCCCTATAAAAGTTGGTATATTCCCACTTGTTGGTGACGAGAAACTTGTTAAAATAGCTAAGGAGATAGATGCTAGTCTTAGAAACGCGGGTGTAACTACGTATTATGATGATAGTGGAACTATTGGTAGAAGATATGCAAGGATGGATGAGATAGGTACACCGTTTTGTATAACTGTTGATCATGATACATTAAATGATAAAGCTGTGACTATTAGGGATCGTGATACAACAGAGCAAGAGAGAATAAAGATAAATGGTTTAGTGCAATATTTTGAAAAAAAGTTATCTTAAAAAAATAAAGAAAGAGTGTTTTTTAAATCTTTGTAACTCTCAGATTTCCGCATGATTGGTTTCATTTGTCATTTGTGAAATCTTCTAATATTACTCGATCTCGGTGCCTTTAAGATGTACACGAACTCCTAGGGCATCTATACGCCAATCAAAATTTGCATCTGCTCGTAGATAAAGGCATTCTATCTGGAATTCACTTCCTGGTTCAAGATCAAAAAGCCAATTATCAAAAATCAGATCAAGGATACCAGCAAATGGGCCAGTAAACCACCCTTTCTGAACCCATCCATACTCCGCTATTCCACTTATATTTACTCTATACCCACGATAAGTATGTTCTTTAATTTTATGCCATTTTGCTTCAACTGTTACGGGTCCATCAGGACGGATCCTAATACTTGCCAGCGGAATAATTATATCAATAGGTTTAGTTTCACTCTTCAAAGTTTTATTAACCTCTGTTGGTGATTGATTTGAACCAGCTGATAAAGCACTTACTCCTATAAACAATGCAATAATAAACATTGCTAAAATTGTCTTATTCATTCTTTTATCATCCTCCTCCGCCTGTTTTGCTATAATATTGTGACACCGACGGCGTGCCACAATAACCGTATGTTCAAATTTTGCCATC
>JARYMC010000061.1 GCA_029907305.1 Candidatus Thermoplasmatota archaeon | reverse complement strand
TCAATGTATCACATCACAAGGAGCTAAAGTTGACAAGCACTTTCCTATGATAGTAAAACTAAAATAGTACAACTCTTTATCAGGTGAATGAGGATAAATATGGCTCAAAAGAAAGGAGAAGGATTTCATTCTGCAGCAGGGCTTATACGTTACTTTGATGCAGAAGAAAAAACATCGCTAAAAATAAACCCTAAACTAGTCATAGCGATGTGTATAGCAACAGCAGTAATAGTGGTAGCGGTACACATAATCTACCCACTCTAAAAATCTTGTTTATTTTATTGTTTCTATTAACTCTATAGCTTTGTTAATTGCTTCTTTTGTATTTCCACTTTTTACCCCACCACACTGGGCCATATGTGGTTTTCCGCCACCACTTCCACCAAGTACTTTTCCTACTTCTCTTGCTATTGGTCTGAGATCTATATCTAAATCTTCTGATGCTGCTAATACCACTCTATTCCCAGAACTAATATAAGCTATGTATCCGCTTTGTTCAACTATTTTACCAGCACAGGCGATAGGATCATATGATTGAGGGATATCTCCAAATATGATCTTTGCAGGTTGTTTGCCACCTATTTTTATTTCCTCTTCTTTGTATAGCTCCTCAAGTAGGTGAAATTCAGCTGATTTTTGTTTGATCATTTTTTTTGTTTTTTTCCATTTGTCGAAGAGATTATTACATGCTTCTACTAGATTCAAAACAGTTGTTCTTTCTTTTTTATTTTTAAATTCTGTTTCTCTTAAAAATCGTTTTATTGTTTTTTCTAATTGCTGTACTGATACTGAAAATATCTTAGCAGATTCTTGTAACTGTTTTGAAACATCTTTTCTTTCCTTAATTTTATATATAGGGCTTAGAGTATTTACGATTTGTTCATAGAGTCGATTTTCTTCTTCGGCATATTCATCAGCTTTTTTTCCAGCTGCGAAGAAAATTCTGTTTACACCATCCTGTATACGCTCAGCTTTTAAAATGCGGATTTTCTCAATCTCTTTTATGTTGTTTAGATGAGTTCCACCACATGCCTCAACGTCTATACCAGGGATGTTCAAAACACGAATCATGTTCCCTGGTGGAACACCACCTTGGTAAAGCCTGAAGCCGTATGTTCTTTCAGCGTCGTTACGTTCCATAACCTTCTTTTCTACAACAGCACCTTTTTTAACAAAATCGTTAGCTAATTTTTCGATTTGTTTAATTTCTTCTTCGCTGACTGGTTTGTAGTGTGAAAAATCAAAACGCGCTTCATTTACTCCAAGTTGAGAACCAGCCTGCCATATATGTTCACCAAAAAGTTTTCGAAGAGCACCATTAACAACATGGGTACCTGTATGATGTTTCATCAGTGTGTACCGGTGATCCCAATCTATCACACCATGTAATTTTTTTCCAACATCTATTTTTTCATCTACTAGATGTATGACAGATTTTCCTTCTTTTTTAACGTGTTTCACATTTATGTTTCTACCATTGGCGATTAGGACCCCCTTGTCGGCTGGCTGTCCACCTCCCTCAGGGTAGAAAGCTGTTTTATCAAGGATAACTTCATATCCATCATTTGTTTCTTTTACCCATACAACTTTTGCATCGAACTCTTTTGTGTAGTGATCCTCATAATAAAGTAGTCTGGTTTCAGGTAAATTGGTCTGCATCTCCTCAGGTTTTTCTTCTTCTTTTTCATGCGAATGTAACTCCGCTATCATTGAATCAAAATTTTTTGGTATATCTATTTCTACACCCTCTTTTTTTGCGATGCTTTTCACAACATCAGGAGGTATACCATGTGTATCATACAAACCTATTAACGACTCGTTGTCAACATTTCCTTTTTCTTTGATTATCCGTTTAACAAGCGTCTCTCCTTTTGAGAGGGTATCTGAAAACCTGTTGGTTTCAATATCAAGTATCTCAGCAGCCTGTTTTTTTTGCTGCTTAAGGGATGGAAAATCCTTTTCTAGGTCTTCCAACTGCATAATTACTAGTTCCCTCAAGGTTGCATTTAATCCCAGTTTTTCAATAAACCTAAGACCCCTTCTTATTATAAGTCTTGTAAGATAACCTGCTTTTACGTTAGACGGCACAATACCATCACCTAGCATAAAAGCAAGGCATTTTGAATGATCTGCTAATGAGTAGATACTAGCCACATCAGAGCTATTCTTGGAGTTGTCTATCAACCATTCTATTATCTCTGGAAAAACGGTTTCGTAAATGGTTTTTGTGCCACTGCAACACCAGGCTATACGCTCTAAACCATAGCCTGTGTCAACAATGTTTAACGGATTAGGGGAATACTTTTTACCGTTGATTATGAAATCACCGTTTACATCCTCCTTCATGTTCATGAAAACCAGTGTTGCTATCTCAAGTCCACCAGCTAGCACCTCTAGACATGGACCTGCGTTGCCACCACCATCCCATAGTTGCTCTTTGTAGTTGATTTTCTCTCTTGGGATACCTATATGTTTTCTGAAGTATTCATCACAATATGCGACAGTTTGATTTTTCCAGTAGATCTCATCCTTGTTTTTGTTAAAAGCATGATGTCCCATCATCTCAAACATGCTTAAATGACAACCGCTGACACCTATTTCCTCTAAGTCATTGAGTCTTATGCAAGGCTGTGATATGACCAATGGGTTAGCTGGTGGTGGTACAACACCTGAGGTTACATGTGGCTGGAAATCAGCTATAGAAGCTATCGTAAGATATATGTCTGAGCGCCATCGTGCAACAACAGGACAACGCTCACCTGTCTCAGGGTAATGAAGCCTTGAATGACCATTTTTTTCAAAAAAATCTAAGAAACTGTTACGCACCTCAGATAGAGTAAAATGTTTCTTGCCAAAAGGGTTATCTATGAAACTGAAATCTACGCAGGACTTATCACCACAAAACTTTACATTATCATCTAGTGTCCAGAAGTAATCCTTGCATGAAGGGCATTGTTTTCTTATGAAACCATTTTCATGAAAGAACCTTAAATCACATTCTTTTTTTAGAAACGAGTCCATATCAAATCACAGTTTTCTTCTACCGAAATATAAAGAAGGTTTATTAACCCTTTTTAATGGTTCATACCCACATCCCTTAGATGTTTCTTTTTTCTTTCTGAAATGAGCTTAAAACCTCCAAAAATGTTAATATGAGATAAATGATTCTTACTGTTGATGTGATGGGATGAAAAAAGAATTGTTGGCCATAGGAACTTTAGCTATATTATTTGCTCTCTCTTTTAGTGGATGTGTAGAAGAAAACGTAGTTACTGCCGAAGAGATAAAAGAAAGATTCTTGCATGCTTTGGAGAATGTTACATCATATAAATATTCTTCAGAAGTCACATATTCAATTACGACAATAAAAGAATCAACAAGCACAACAGAATCTTCGGTTGCAATGACTGGTGAAATCGATATTTTAAATAAAAAAGTTAAGCAATATCTTAATACCACCTCTGAAGGATCTAATGAAGGGCATCTTATTTTATATATGGTTGATAATATCTCTTATTTTGGAAATCAGACGAATGGGAACACAACATGGACAAGCTCTCTTATGGGTTCGGAGATGTGGAGCGGCTATTCATATTTAGAACTGATTGCAACTATGCTTGAAAATGGAACTGAGCAGTATAATAATACGGAACTCAAACGAGTATCTGATGAAACAGTTGAAAACGTAGATTGTTATATATTACGTTTTACTGGTTTTCAAAATCAATCTGCAACTACTTCAAATGCGTATAGTTACATAGGATATGATGTTAAATATTGGATAGCAAAGGACACATATTTATTAAAAAAAAGCCATCTCAAATCGACAATCGATCAAAGCGGAGTTTATTCTTTTGGTGGTGCCAATCGTTCTATCATCACTTCAGAGATGGAGATATTTTTTTATGATTACAATGTACCACTTAATATAGTATTGCCCCCTGAAGCAAAAAATACCAATCTTTGGCCAGAGATAGAATATCCCGGCCCATAGCTAATAACATCCGTTTATCTGAGAGACCATGGTGTTTTTTACTTTTAATTTTTTAAAAAAAAATCAGATATATCCCAGATACAATGCACGTCAAACCAACTAAAATCTCTATAACAATATATGCCCCAAATACAAGTGTTCCTCTTTTTAATCTATAAATTCTAGTAGTCAAAAACGAAAGAGGAAATCTTCCCCGTGCCGATGGTGCAATTATCTTTTCTGCTTTGATTGATATAAGTCCTATTATGATAACAATTATTCCCAAATATAATAAAGAATATTCCAAATCCAAAATCAATATTTGTCATATCCTAGAATTGCCAATCCCCGGGATTTTCATATTCATAGGTAGATAGCATAAACTAAAGAATATTATCAAATCTTAAAAAGATTATGTAGAGATTAACATCCTTTATCTCAGGTTTTATAAAGTAGTACCAACATCCGTTAATTAGTAGTTATGTTAGCAATAACTTTAACCGAACTGGGACTATACATTCTCTACGTTAGCATCCCTATACTAATTCTTTATATTGCATATCTAGTTACAACAAAAGCATTCAAAGACATGGGTTTCTCATCAATAGAAGCAACAATAATCATCCTTGTATCCTTCATTTTAGGATATGGCATAATAGATGAATATATTGGTTTCAGTTTTGCGAACATCCAATTATTCACCTACAACAACTGGGTTGTAGGTATTAACACAGGCGGTGCAATAATACCTATACTACTAAGTATTTATTTAGTGATTAAAAAGAAACTACCAACTAAAAAACTCTGCCTTGGTATAATAGTTGTTGCAATAGTAACCTTTTTTGTCACATACTCTGATCCCAGCAGAGGCATAGTTTCACATTTTCCTCTATGGTTAGTACCAGCTTTCTTAGCTAGCATCCTCTCAGTTATAATGTTGTGGAGAAACTTCCGTCAGGCGGCATCACTTGCATATGTTTCTGGGACCATCGGTGTTTTGATAGGCGCTGATTTGTTTCATTTACTTGGTTTACTCAAACATCCAGTACAAAATAATACACCCGCAGTTATAGGTGGAGCAAATGTTTTCGATATGGTTTTCATAACAGGTATATTAGCTGTTATAGTTGATGGATTACTTATGTATAAGAAGAAAACTAGGGAGAAAAAAGTCTGATTCTTATATTATATTACGAAATACTTAATAAACACATTATATTTTACCTAAAAGAAGTTTATAGATTACTATATGGGGCTGCTGATGAGTGAATCTATAGAAGACTGGAAGAAAAATAAAGAGGAATACCAAAAAAAAGCGAACGAGTTAAAGGAAAAAAGAAACCAGCTTCATCTTAAGTCAAAGAAGCTTGCAGATGAAAGAGATGAGTTGAATTCGAAGATTAGGGATCTTAGAAACAAAATTAGTGTACATAAGAGGAACAGGGATGATTTAAATGAGAGGGTTAAACACGCTAAAGAGCAGAGGAACAAACTGAACAAGGCTTATAATGAGGCTAGGAGACTAGTTGAGCAACTTGAGAAAACACAGCATTCTGCTATGGGTATGAACCTTAATGAGCTTAAAAGGCAGCTTAGAAACCTAGAAATTGAGCAGATGACCCAGCCTATGTCTCCTCAGAAAGAAAAAAAACTTATAGAAACCATATCTGATCTTCATGCTAAGATTAAGGCTCAAGAGCAGGTTTTAAACAAGGATCCTCAACTTAAAAAGGCTGTTGAGGAGGAAAAGATATTGAAGCAGAAAGCTGAGAAACAGCATGACCTTGTTGAGAAGTTGGCTAAAAGGGCGCAGGAAGAACATGAGAGTATGATAACTTTGATTAAACAGTTGGACAGTTTTGTTAAAAGAGTTAATGAGATTCAGGAGGAAATTGTTTTGACTAAGATTGAGGCAGACAATGTTCACCGTGAGTTTATTGATTATGTTGATAAGATTCATGATCTTGAGAGGAAGATAGCTAGTGATCATGAAAAGAAAAGAAGGCGTAAGAAAGAAGAGGATACTACAACTGCTCAGAAAGAGGCTGATGAGATATTTGAGAGGTTTAAAAAAGGAGAAAAACTTAGTACTGAGGATTTGATGGCGCTGCAGAAAGCTGGTTTGATATAGGATTTGGTTTGTTACCTTAATTTGTTTGGGGAATTGAGTATGCAATGTGAGCTTTGCGGCAAGGATTATTTTGAATGCAGACTTGGTGTTGTTGATGGTGTTAGAATGATGCTTTGCCCTAGTTGTATGAAATATGGTCAGGGTGTTAAAGAAACTGCTGTTAAAACTCCTCCTGTTGTTCAGAGGAGTATCGGTTTAATTAAAAAACCTAGAGAGAAAGATGTGTACGCTGATATGACAAAAGAGCTGGTGTCTGGTTGGAATAATCTAATCAAAAACGCTAGGGAAAAAAAGGGTTTATCTCGCGAGGAGTTAGGTTTTCGTATAGGTGAGAGGACTGTTACAATCGCTAAAATTGAGAATGGTGATCTTCGCCCATCAGATAGCACCATTGTTAAACTGGAGAAGGAACTTGGTATCACTCTTCTTGAGGAGGTAAAACAGGTTAGCACTGGTGCTAGTGGTTCTCGTCATGCTCTTACCCTAGGTGATTTTTTTAAGGCAAAAAAGAAATAGTTATGGTAAAAATTGATTTATTTAAAGCTATAGAGGCTTTGAGACAAGGTGGTCTTGTAGTTTATCCTACTGATACGTTGTATGCCTTGGGTGCCGATATCTTTAATGAGGATGCTGTGAAAAAGGTTTTCAGAGTAAAGAAACGGCCTTTTGATGTACCGTTGCCTGTTGCTGTTTCAACCGTTGTTGATATGGAGAAAATCGCTTTTGTTGACAAACGGGTTAGGCTTTTAGCAGAACATTTTTTACCAGGTCAGTTGACTCTGGTTTTGAATAAAAAGGATGTTGTCCCAGATGTTGTTACAGGCGGGGTTGATAAAATTGCTGTTAGACTGCCTGATAACAGGTTTGCTCTTGAGCTTTTATCTGTTTTTGGTCCTCTGACGGTTACTAGTGCGAATATCCATGGTATGGAAACACCGAATAATATAAGAGACATACAGGCTCAGCTAAAGGGTGTGGATGTTTACTTAGATCATGGTGTTTTAGAGGGGTTGCCATCTACTATTGTTGATATGACTTCTGTTGAACCAAAGTTTTTACGTGAAGGTAAAATAACAAAGAAAGAGATATACGATGTGGTTAGACATGGATGAATCTGTTTATGATAAATACAGACGTGCTGGTAAAATCACAGCAGCTGCTAGGGACTATGGAACAAAGTTGATCAGAGAGGGTGTAAGCTATTTAGAGGTTGCTACAAAGGTTGAATCAAAGATCCTCGAATCTGGTGCGGGTCTTGCTTTCCCTGTTAACATTTCTATAAACGAGGTTGCTGCCCATTTCACACCAAAACACTCTGATGATGTCCTGGTTTTTAAAAAAGGTGATGTGGTTAAACTAGATGTTGGGGCACATATAGATGGTTATATTGGTGATACTGCGGTGACTGTTGAGGTTGGTACAAATAAATACTCTGATATGATAAAGGCTTCAAGACATGCTCTTGACAACGCAGTTGCTTTGATGAGCTCAAAAGTTAAACTTTCAGATGTAGGTAAAACCATACAGGAAACAATCAACTCATATGGTTATAAACCAATAGACAACCTAACAGGACATAGTTTGGAAAAATATACTCTTCACTCTGGTTTATCAATACCAAACGTCCAAAACAGGTTAGATGTTATGAAACTTAAGATAGGTGATGTTGTTGCAATAGAACCATTTGCAACAGATGGTGCAGGCCATGTTATATCAGGTAAAAGTAGCAACATCTATCGTTACACTGGGTCTGCTAGGACTAAGATAATAAGAGATATACGAACAAGGGTTCTTGCCATGAAAATACATAAAAACTTTAACACATTGCCGTTTGCAGAAAGATGGTGTAAAAAAATCTCCCAAAACGTTGACATTGAGCTGAGAAAACTTTTAATGACCGGGTGCATAAAAGAATACCCTCAGCTAATCGATGCAAAAAGAGGTATTGTTACACAAGCTGAACACACAGTTATAATACATGAGGATGAATGTGAGGTAACAACTTGAAAAACAACAACAAAAAAAAAGAAACAAAAATCATAAAATTCGAGGAACTCAATTGGAAACAGATAGATGCACTAAATAGGGATAAAACAATTTTTTTCTTAGCAATTAATCCTATGGAGGAACACGGCCCTCATCTACCAGTTGGAACAGATTACCTCACTGCCAAAGATGCTGTTGTTGAGGCTATAAAAATCTTAAATGAAAAAAACCCTTCTTTAAACTATGTTCTTTTACCACCTATCCCAGTTGGTTACTGCAAGTTTAACACTGATTTTCCAGGTAGCCTATCGGTTAGTGGAAAAACCGTTAGAGACATTGTCTATGGTATTGGTTCCTCTCTTGCTAACCATGGTTTCAAATACCTTGTTATATGTAGCTATCACATGGCAATCGGTCATTTGAAAGGTATTTATTCTGCTATGAAAAAACTTGAATCAAAATATGGTATGAAGGTATGTGAGCCTTGGGGACCATATTTTTATAACAACGAAACTGAGAAGCGTGAACCAAAACTTGGTTTTGACACAAGCAAAGAGGTTCATGCGTGTTTCCGTGAGACATCGCTCATGAAATATCAGTACCCGTATCTTGTGGATGAATCCTATAAGAATTTACAGAGTATATATAGAGATATGCGTTCACCAAGAACTATCAGCAAAAAATTTAAGGAACTTGGTTTAAAAGATGGTTACATTGGCAGCCCAGCGAGGGCTGATGCTGATTATGGTAGATGGTATTTCAATGAAACAGTAAACACTTATGTTCGATGTACGCTTGATCTTTATGAAGGAAAAAAAATACCAGAATTACCACATCACATAAAAGTGGCTATGAGAACATTGTTTTGGCAATAGAGATTTAATATATCTAAGAGTTGGATTTTTAACTGTTTAGAATGTTGCTTTGTGTTTTATCATGTCATGTTTTTATAATAACTTACAAAAACTTGGCCTTTAAAGCTAGTTTTAGAGAAAAATTTAGATAGCTAAGATTATTGTTATAATGCTTTTTTAGTCTGTACCTTCCAGTATAGGTTGTGATTGGTAAAAATATTTTTTATCAATCACATTGTTTAGGGTAATACGTAATAAGCATCCCAGAATATTCACAATGTGGATCCTTTGGGTAATAGGTAACAAATATTCCAGAATGATCATTTACAATTTTTCGTTCTTCAAAATCTAGGATAGATATTCGTTGTTCAAAGAAATTTGTAAATAATATCGTTGAGTTTTATCTTGATGATGTACTTGAGTATACTGATTCAACTCGGCCTTTTACATGGGATTTGGATAAAAAACTGGAGGGTGTACATAGACTTGAGCTTCGTGCATATGATGAATATGGTAATTACGTTTGCGGTGGCTCAGAGTTTTTGTTTTTACAGTCTTAATTAATAAAAAAAGAAAGAGTATGATTATGTATTAGTCTAGCACCCTGTTCTCCAATACGTGCATACACACTTAGGATAAGTGGTATAAATCAATGGTGTCCTCCCAGAAGAATCATCCGCATCTTTTAGCCATTGAAACGTTAAGAAAAATATTCTTTGTCCTAGGAATCTTGTAACTAGATCTTTTATTCTTTCTCCTATTGCTAGTTCGGTTCTTATTTTGAATAGTGGTGATTCTTTCTTTTTGGAATTTGTTGTGTTTGTGTTA
>JARYMC010000060.1 GCA_029907305.1 Candidatus Thermoplasmatota archaeon | reverse complement strand
TGTTTTTAAGAGTAAGGATGGTACATCTGGTAATATATTTACGGTTTTGAATGATAGTGCCTGGGGCATTCTTGATGGTGAGTCTTTTGGTATTATTGTTTTGCAGGATGAGGATGGTTCAATTAAACAGTATACCCCTGTTTTGAATCGTGGTGATAAGGCTGCTTTGCTTGTGCGTTGTAACAGTAGTGCTACGTTTGGTGATATGATCCCACCTAGGACTAATGTTTGGGGTCAGGTTAAGCCTGAGTCTGGTGCACCTGGTGTTATTTCTTTTACAACACCAATGTCATACCCACAAGCATCATATATCTTTGATCTACAGTAAAAAAATAAAGATATATCTGTTGTGGGATAAAACACCACAACACTTCAACTCTTTTTATACACAATACAAAAAATGTGAAACCATAAATTTTTATTCCCATTTGTAATTCTAGTTACTTGAATTAAAAATCTTTCCCTTGATATGCTCATTATAAATTGAGCGGGAGAGGCTAGAGGGGATAAACGTTATATACAAAAAATTTGGTGATGGGGATAAAGCAGCTATTGGCATAGGCACTTTAATTATATTTATCGCCATGCTGCTTGTTGCTGGTATCACAGCATCTGTTATAATTCAAACCATGAATAGTTACCAGCAACAAGCGCTTAGAACAGCTACTGAGACAATCCAGAGTATTTCATCTGGTTTAAAGGTTACACATGTAAGTGGGTACTATAATGGTTCTATGATCACGCAGCTCGCATTTTTTATTACACCAATAGCAGGCTCAGAATCAATAGATATAAAGTACACATATTTGTCTATCTCTGATTCAACCAATAAAATAGTCCTCAGTTATTCAAATAACTCTTTTAGCCCTAGTGTATCCAATGGTTTATTTGGTACCCTTAATGCTAGTAACCTCACGTCTTCTACATTTGGTGTAATGGTAATTAGGGATATAGACTCATCATGTAGCGCAAATAACCCTATCATAAATAACGGTGACCTACTTGTTCTGCTTATTAACACAACAGCTTGTTTTTCAGGAATAGATACAAACACAGATGTCTCCGGGAACGTAGTACCAGAAAACGGTATAAGCGGCTCAGTAGCATTTAAAACACCTAGTTTTTTTTCTAGCCCTATAATCGATTTATATCCCTAGGTTTTTTGATTGTTTGCTCTATGTTTAGTTCACCGAAAAAGATTTTTGCTATATCATATAATCCTTTATCAACTGTTTTAATCTTGGAAACAGCGTCCTCGAGTTTAACAGATACGATTTTGTCGCCTTGCAAAGCCACCATTTTACCAAACTCCCTGTTTTTAACAAGCTCAACAGCAGCGACACCAAACCTAGTTGCTAAAACACGGTCATGCGCAGTAGGTGATCCCCCTCTTTGTACATGCCCAAGAACAGTTACCCTGGTTTCTACCTTCATACGTTTCTCTATTTCTCTTGCTAAAAAATGACCTATTCCACCAAGCCTCTCGTTACCAAACTCGTCTTTTTCTTTACTGATCGTAAAAAATGATTCACTACCCTTGGGTTTTGCTCCTTCTGCCACAACTATTATACTAAACTTTTTTCCTCTTTCATAACGCTGTTTAAGGTATGCACAGACCTCGTCTATATCAAATGGTTGTTCTGGTATTAGTATCTGATCTGCCCCACCTGCTATGCCTGCTATTGTAGCGATCCAGCCAGTGTTTCTACCCATAACCTCTAAAACAATTATTCTATGATGTGACTCAGCTGTCGTATGTAACCTGTCAATGGCTTCGGTTACAATGGAAACAGCTGTGTCAAAACCAAAAGTGTAATCGGTGCATGAAAGATCGTTATCTATTGTTTTAGGGACACCAACAATAGGAATATTCATCTGGTGGAATTTCAATGCAACACCAAGTGTGTCATCACCACCTATAGCGATAATAGCATCAATCCCAAACTTGGTTATATTGTCTAAAACCTTCTGGGCATCCCCCTCGTTTTTAAACGGGTTTGTCCTTGATGTACCAATTATGGTTCCACCCTTGGGTAGGATGCCTGATACAGAATAGTCTGTTAGTAGCTCTATTTCCCCGTTGATTAATCCTCTCCAGCCGTTTTTTATGCCGATTATCTCCCAGTTGTATTGCAGAGATCTTTTAACAATAGCGCGTATCACCGCGTTTAAACCAGGGCAGTCTCCTCCACCTGTTAGAACACCTATTCTTTTCATAAAAGCATCCTTTGCTCTTCCACCAGGACTCATTATCTTTAACATGTTTTAATATGTTATGGTTCTGAAATAATCCAAACATAAAAATTAGACTACCAAGACTCCTGTGAGTACGATATCGACAAGAACTGCTGTAATAGCGATAATCCATACAAATGGAATGAAATACGCAAGGGTAACTAGGATATGACTATCCCTTAATACTCTTATTGTGAGAGACATTATAAGACAATGTATAACCAATACTATAAAAATAATTAGAAAGGCGTTTACAAAAGTCTCAGGTGGCATAGCTGTAAGAATTGCACTCGTACCTATGCTTTCAAAAGGGTTTCCTACGTTTTCCTCAAGCACTAGATTATTCAAATGTCGTGCTATGACAAGTGAGACATAGATGCTGAAGGCTACACCAAAAGTGATGCCAGCGAACAAAGAAGCTGATGTACCGATAATAGAAAACTTTTTGATGCGTAGATCCCGGATTTTCCTTATGTTCTCAGCTATCATACGTGAGGCAGTTCTTGGGTTAGCAGCAGCATAGGTTGCCTCCCTAAACATCTCACTGGATCTCTGTATATGGTTACTCCCTGTGTCAACACCAAACCATTCCCATGCGGAATCATCGTTAATCCTAGTTCTAAGTCTTCTGTAGAGATCTCTTATATGATGGGTGAGAACCCCGTAATCCTTTTCACTAAGATAATAAACAGAATCATTTATTTTGCCTCCTCTCATGGTAGAAATAGAACCTAACGCAGGTAAGAAACCTAGGAAACTTTTTTCTTTTCTTGTGATATCGCTCTCAGCCTTTAATGTTTCTAAACCAGGGATAAGAAGAGGAGTAAGAGAAATAGCTGCTATGATCTCAAAAGGAATTATGCCTAGAACAGGAATATCTAGTCTATATTTTCCAAAAAATAAGACAACACCTATAACTATGCAGGCTATAACAGATATTTTAAAACTTTTCCATAGTCTCAACTCTGTAGCGCTTTTTTCACCGCTTTGATGCCAGACCTCGTCTCGTGGGATCATTGAACGTAAAAGATAAAGAAGCATCCCCTCAGAGATAATTAATAGAAAAGCTGAGAGGAAAAGATACGTGTTCATATCCCAGCCTCCCATGATTATTGGTAAAACAATTCCAAGTGACATTATAAATATAATAGAGATAAGTAGACCGGTATAAACCTCGTTGATGATAACAATGTTTTCGTTCGCAGTCTCATACATTGTTTTGTATTCCTGTAGAACAGCGTTTTGTTCTGTTTCAATAAACTCTCTATGATCTACACCGCTGGCTATGCTTTGTGCAAAACGATCTAAAAAATCTTTCAGTATTTTACTGGGTGTTCTATCTGACACGAACTTGAAGCTTCTAGCAAGTGGAACTTTCCATTGTGTAGAGAGAATGCTGGCTTTTTCAATTTCTTTACCAAGGCTACCATATACTTTTTTGCCACCGATAACTTTTATTATATCCTTCAGAGACATATCTGATATAGCAAGGACTCTGAGATGTGTGATAAAATAATGCATCTTCCCGTTTATGTCATTCTCTTTGTTTTTCCAGCTAATATAGGGATAGAGGATGCCTAGGAATATTGGTACTATCCCACCGACTATAAAAGTTACAGGATTCAAATCCAGAGGCATTCCAATAATTGACTCTAAGATAAAAGGTAAACAAAAAACCAATGCTCCTAAAATAATTAGTGGAAGTAGGATGTTTCTCTTGTATTTTTTAGGGTCATCAAGATTTTTATAGGCTATTCTGAGTTGTTTTATGAACTCTCGTTTCTTTTTATCTTTATCTATTGGTTCTTTCTTTCGTAACCTCAATTTTTTCTTTTTTTCAGCAATCATCTCAAATCACTAAATGGATATGGGTAACGCTTTCTCTCCATCCCTATAAAATGTCCATATGAATTGTACCACCTCATAATAGTCAAATATTTCTTCTTCAACCATCCTCTCAAGTATGTGTTTTCTACGTTCGTATTCATCATAGATTTCTGCTGTGTCAACATACCCCATGTTTTTCGCTATTTTTTGTTCCAGTATGAAACTGTTTTTGTTTGCCTTGAAAATGTGTCTGTCCTCAACAGGATCCCATTCAAAGGCTGTCCTCGCCATAACACCATCAACCTCCCTGTTATAACCCTCTATCTCATCCAGTGAGATGCATCGTCTGATTCTTCTACCATCTCTATCCAAAGCACTCTGTATCAAAACAAAATCAAGGTTATCCATGAACGTTTTTGGTACATTTATTGGGTCACCTGTGAAACGTTGTATAACCTTTGTTAACGTCCCAGCGTGAAAAGTTGTTATACACGGGTGTCCTGTCTGCATAGCCTGGAAAACGATGTTTCCCTCCGCACCTCTTACCTCACCAGGTATTATATAATCTGGTCTTGACCTCAACGCTGCTTTTAGAAGGTCAAACAAGTCCACTTGTCCTTCTTTTGGCCCTGTTGTTTTTGTAAGCAGCCTCTGCCAAACAACGTGCGGAACAGTTAGCTCTGGTGTATTCTCAGCCGTATAAATCTTTTTTTCAGGTGGTATAAATGGTAGCAAAGCATTCATCGTTGTAGTTTTACCACAAGCTGTTTCACCGCATATAAAGAAACTACGCCCGTATTGTGAACAAAGCCATAGATACGCAGCGATATTGGAACCAAGCGTACCCCATTTTATCAGCTGTGTAATACTAATAGGTGTTTCTGTGAATTTTCTGATTGTCATACTAGGTCCCTTTATACTCACCGTGTCACTGTATATGACGTTCCCTCTACTACCATCTGGCAACATCCCATCTGCTATGGGTTTACCCTCGCTAACTGTTGCACCCATTTTTTCACTTAATTTTCTAGCAAAAGCAGGCGCCTCATCTTTGTTTATTTGCACATTGGTTTTTATCATGCCAAAGACTTTGTGGATAAGATGAACGTTTTCACCTGATATAATATGAACATCCTCCAGATAGGGGTCTCTCATAAAAGGCTCGATAGCACCACCGCCGATCTGGTTTTTTATTAAAAAATACTCGATATTATTTTTTTGGATGGATGTAGCCCTTATTTTATCAGATTTAGTGAATTTACCTAAAAAACCTTTTTTATCATCAAAACCTTCTGCTTTTTCATCCACGATAATAAGCTCGTTGACTATTTCTTTTAAAACCTCTTTCAACTCATCATCTGTCACAACACTTTTTTTATTAGGCGCAAGTTTAACTATAGAATCCAATAATTTCTCATATTTTTTTTTCTCTATATCATTTAATGACGGTTCGATAGCATGGTATTCTATCTCATCCATATCTTTTGTTCTGAATATATGAACAAAAACAGAACCCTTAGTCGCATATATCAGATTCGGGTAAGCTTGTTCTCTAGCTTCAAAAGGCAAAGTCGAATAAAAAACAGGTTCACCAATTTTCTCTCTGATATTCTCCACGTATTTTCTTAGATGAGGATAACTTTCGAATAAATTTTTTTTGTCTTCCTCACTCATCTCAGTCATATTTCTCTCCTCATCCCATTTATTAAGTTGTATATCTCTTATTTTAACTGTCCTATAGAGATATCGGCAAAGCCTTTATTCCCTCCCTATAGAAAGTCCACAGGAATTGTACAACCTCATAATAATCAAATATCTTCTCCTCCACCATCCTCTGCAGTATATGCTTTCTTCGATCATACTCATCATAAATCTGCATTACATCCTTATACCCAGCGTTTCTAGCTATCCTCTGCTCCAAGATATAGCTGTTTCCATATGCTTTAAAACCATGTGTATCTTCAACAGGGTTCCACTGGAATGCTGTGCGTGATATTATGGCATCAACATGCCTGTTATATCCTTCTATCTCCTCAACTGAGAGAACTCTCCTAACCTTTTTTCCTTTCCGCTCTACAGCCATCTGTATTATAACAACATCAAGGTTATCCATGAACGTCTTAGGCACATTTATGGGGTGCCCTGTGAAACGTTGTATAACCTTTGTTACACTACCAGCATGGAATGTTGTTATAACCGGATGCCCTGTTTGCATAGCCTGAAAAACAACACGCCCCTCAATACCCCTTGTCTCCCCAGGTATTATATAATCTGGTCTAGACCTCAAAGCAGCAATCAAAAGATCAACAAGCTCTATATGCCCTTCTTGTGGCCCTGTAGACCTTGTCAACAACTGTTGCCACACCGGATGGGGTATATGCATCTCTGGCGTGTTCTCAGCCGTATAAATCTTTTTATCAGGTGGTATAAAAGGTACTATAGCGTTAGCAGTAGTAGTCTTACCAGAAGCAGTCTCACCACATATAAACAAACTACGCCCATACTGTAAACAAAGCCAAATATAAGCAGCTATACCAGCATCCATAGTACCCCAACTTATAAGCTGAGTTACACTAATAGGGGTTTCAGTAAACTTCCTAATAGTCATAGTAGGACCCTTAATACTTACATCCTTACTATGAATAATATTAACCCTGCTACCATCAGGTAAAGTACCATCTGCTATAGGCTGACCTTCACTAACAGGACTACCTATCTTCTCACTAAACTCCTGCGAAAACGTAGCAGCCCAATCCTTATCTATAACAATATTGGTTTTAATCATCTCAAAAACCCTATGAACAAGATGGACTTTTTCACCAGTTATAACATGAACATCCTCCAGATAGGGGTCTCTCATAAAAGGCTCAAGAGGCCCACCACCAACAATATCCTTCGAGATATCATACTCCAAATTCATCTTCTCAATAGATGTAACTCTAACCTTATCACCTTTCAATCCACCTAAAAAACCTTTCTCTGAAGTAATATCACCTGATTTTTCATCAACAATTGTAATCTCATCTAAAACCTCTTTGATAGCCTTCCTAAGATCATCCTGATTTTTGATGGTTTTTTTTAACCTAATAGCTTTCTCATAAATCAAATCCAAAATCTTTTCCCGCTTCATTCTTTCAATGTCGCTGAGAACAGGCTCAATAGCATGATACTCTATCTGATCCATATCTCTGGTTCTATAAATATGTATAAAAACAGTCCCCTTCGTCGGATAAATTATATTCGGATATTTTTCTTCCTTAAGCTCACGCGAAATCTTACTATAAAACTCAGGTCTACCAATCTTTCTCTCTATCTCAGAAATATATCTTTTAAGATGAGGGTTCTCGTTTATGATTTTCTCCTCTTCTTTTTTTTCCATCCTAATCATATTTTACTTTTTCACCCCTCCCTAGAACGCTATCCCACTAGTTTCTATAGTAAGCCCTATACCAGGTCTAACTGAAAAAGTCGTCAAAGGATCATACTTATAACGTGCACCATTGAATTTATCCAAATAGATGTTATGAACTATACCAATACCAGGCATGTTCTCTTTTGTGATCCTAAAATGTATATCAGCTATCATCTGAAACGCATTATGTATCTCCTGCGACCATTCATTTGGGTTACCAGTTAAAATTATTATTTTGCCACACCCTTTCAATCTATTAAAAAAATTGGTGAGATCAACAAGATTATCCTTGTTCAAACTCTCATTAAGCAAAGTAGACAGAGAATCTATGAAGATAATCTCCGGATCAAAAAGTTTCTTACAAGTTATCAGTTTTTCCAAAAAAGTTTTTTTCGGTAAAGTCTCCGCTAACGTAACCTCCGTCGAGATAAAAAAAAGCTTACCACTCATCAAATATTTTCTTACATCGTAACCAACTGACGCTGTTTGTCTTAAAAAACTTTTTACAGTATACTGCGTGGAAACATAAGAACAAGTTGAACCATTTTTAAGAAAACTGAAACAGAATCTCTGACAAAAAATACTTTTACCTGCCCCCTCTTTCCCCTCAACAAAAACCAAAGAACCATCCGGTATAACCCTACCGAATCTTTGAGCAAAACCATCAGATTCTCCTTTTCTCTCAAGTAATAAAGATTTTGCTCCTTCCATCTTTTAATCCCCTCCAATTTTTTTTTAAATAGTAAACGTGAATTTATCTTCAATTGCTAAGGGACCTACCAACCTAATTGTATGATCCCCTGCTCCGATTTCATCATCATCCACATAAATTGTAGCAACCTCACCAGGTTGGATACTGCTAACAGAAAAATAATAGTTCGCTGTAGGTATAATCTCTCCATCAACAAATATCTGAAAGGTCTGGTTTGTTGTTAACAGTTTTTTACCACCTATATTTTTTAGATAAAACCTGTAGTAACCATCTATGTTTGGTATGGCCACTGGGTCATTGATTATCTTAAAATCTGTATCAAGCTGCTCCTGTAATCTATCCCCCTTATCTGATAAACTATTAGTAACATTTGTTGTGACACCTATGAAAACACCTGATACTGCACCAGCGACGATCACTGATGCAATAAAGAATATGACTTGTGTACCAGTTAAGCTAAATCCCATAGCTGTTTCCCCTCAAACTAGCTATACCCCTCATATTTAGTAATACCATTCCCAGTAATAAATTTATTTCTCTTCGAACCAGCTACTGATACGTTTATAAATATGCTTGTTTCCTTTAAAGGATATAGATATGGTTGAATTTTTATGAACGATTTATCAGTACCGTTTATCAGTATCGTAGTATCTTGCGTTTTAATTGTTGTGCTCCCAGTGTTTTTAATTTTTATTTTTAGATAAGTGTATTGTTGGTTTTGCTCTTTTTCTACTGTTATAAAAGATTCTGGTGAGATAATCATTTTGTAGGTTGTGTTTATCCACTCTTTGCTTCTAGCTATAGCTGATACACGTATTTCATCAAGAGCTCCTGTTAATCGTTTTCCTATTAATAGATCATTATTATTTGTTGGTATGTTTCCAATTAAAGTAGTAGAGTTTTTTAGCTTTCCATCTATGTATAGTTTAATTGTTATTCCATCATAGGTTAAAACAACGTGGTGCCAGTTTGTATCTACAGATGTTGTTACATTTGTGTTGTTAATAAAACCATAGAGCATTGTGCCATCTGCATTAATTTCTAGTGAATACGCGGTTTTTTCTTTGCTTATAATCTCTTTATTTGCACTGGTTGTTTTAAAATGAAACGTATTGTTTGTCCATCCTCCATTGCCATCGTTTACTACAACTCTCCAGTAGTATGTTTGTCCTTTAATAGAAAAATTGTTGTCATTTGTCATGTAATATGTTCCATTTGTAACTGAGTTATTGGTTCCAATAAAATTAGGACAACTGCTGTCTATCCCCCAGTACCATGTGATATTCATTAATTGTCCTTCGCTATCATTTACTTGAATGCTTAATATTGGATTTAATTCGATATCAATAGATGCATTTTTTGGTGTTTCGTTTGTGAGAACTGGTGGGGTATTTGTGATTAAATAGCAACATATCGCGTCGGCAACACTAGGTGCTAATTCAGTATTGCTTGTATTATCAGCAGCTATACTGTAGAACTCGTAGTATCCTGTTCCGTTTGGGAAGTTGAAGTTCCAGCTGCATGTTATCCATGGGTCTATATCTGGGTTGCTCGCATTGTTCCATTTTGTCCATGCTTCCCATGTTGAGTTATCTGTTGAAAACCTATGGTATAATGTGACGTTTTTGAGTCCATTTCTTCCAGTATCATATATAGTGGCGGTGATTGTTAATGGCTGGGTGTTCTGCCAATATGG
>JARYMC010000059.1 GCA_029907305.1 Candidatus Thermoplasmatota archaeon | reverse complement strand
GCGTACAACAGGCTACCCAGCCTCAATTATCACCCAGATGATAGCTGATGGGACGATAAAAGAACGTGGTGTGTTCTGCCCAGAAGAGATAGTACCATGTAAACCATTTTTTGGTGAACTCAGAAAAAGAGATATTTTTATTAGCAAGAAAGTAAACTGAATGGTTTATAAAGAGAACTCGTTTCTTAGGGTTGATATATGGGGATTAGTTTTATCAAAAAACCTTGGTCAGATGAGGAAAACCTTGCTTGCTTAGAGGATCATGTTAGACGATGGTTTACATCTAAGTTTAAAAACTTGACTCCACCGCAGCGTTTTTCTTTTAAACTTATCGCTGAGAAGAAGAACATTTTGATCACTGCTCCTACTGGTTCTGGTAAAACATTTTCTGCTTTTATGGTTATACTTAGTGAACTGTTTAGATTAAGCAAGGAGAATAAACTTGTAGATGGTGTTTACTGTGTTTATGTTAGTCCGTTGAGAGCTCTGAATAATGACATTTATAAAAACCTTATTTCTCCTCTCGAGGAGATTAACAAATTTTCTGGAAATGAGCTTAACCGTATCAGGGTTAGCATAAGAACAGGTGATATATCTTCTTATGAAAAACAGAAACAGTTACGTAAACCTCCGCATATACTAATCACAACACCTGAGAGTCTTGCGATCATTTTGAATTCTAGGCGTTTTGTTGAGAAATTGAAGACTATTCAATGGGTGGTTATAGATGAGATGCATGAGCTTGCTTCTAACAAAAGAGGTGTTCATCTTAGCCTGAGTATAGAAAGACTTAGGGAGGTTGTTGGCAGAGATTTTGTCCGTATTGGGCTAGGGGCAACATTATATCCTTTGGAAGAAGCTGCACGCTATCTTGTAGGCTATGAAAACGGTAATCCTAGGAGTTGTAGGGTTGTTGATGTATCATGGTTTAAACCGTTTGATCTTAAACTTGTTTGTCCAACAGATGATATAATATATACTGATGCTGACGAGATGAACAAGTTGATGTACGACGAGCTGGACAAGGTGATAAAAATGCATAAGACGACCCTGGTTTTTACAAATACTCGTTCAGGCACAGAACGTGTTGTTCATCATCTAAAAACCACAGGGGTGCATGATGAGGAATTAATAGCGGCGCATCATGGTTCTTTATCACGCGATACAAGGTGGGACGTTGAAGATAAACTAAAAAAAGGGTTACTAAAAGCAGTGATCTCATCAACCAGTTTGGAGTTAGGCATAGACATCGGTTTCATAGATGTTGTTGTGCAGATAGGGTCACCGAAATCTGTTACCAGATGCGTGCAACGTATAGGTCGAAGCGGGCATGGTTTAGAAGATACCGCAAAAGGAATAATCATAGGTATGGATAGGGATGACCTTGTGGAATGCGCTATCATGCTTAAATGCGCGATGGAGCGAAACCTGGACAAAATAAGGATACCACATAACTGCCTGGATGTACTAATACAACACATCGTTGGTATGGGTTTACACAAAAAATGGTCAGTTAATGAAGCATATAAATTAGTGAAAAACAGTTACTGTTATCATAACCTTGACTACAATCTCTTTATTAAAGTATTACACTACATTGCTGGGCATCACGTTGATCTAGAAGACAGAAACATCTACGGCAAGATATGGTTCGATGAAAAAGAAGGAGTATTTGGAAGAAGAGGTAAATACACAAAAGTCATCTATTACCTCAACATAGGCACAATACCAGATGAGGTAAAAGTGGATGTTTACACAGTCGATAATAAAAGATACGTTGGAAGCATCGAAGAAGAGTTCTTAGAGAGACTAAGGAAAAAAGATATCTTTGTACTAGGTGGGAAAACATACGAATTCAGATATGCTCGTGGTATGCACTGCTTCGTCAAAGAACAAAAAGAAGAAACACCAACTATACCAGCTTGGTTCTCAGAACTACTGCCACTGAGCTATGAACTAGCAGATGAGATAAGAAAATTCAGAGAAAAAATGTTCATCGCAATGAAAAATAAAAACCAGGGTAATGTAGCTAAACTATTAGAAGATCTACCAGCTGATAGTAGATCAAAAAAGGCTATCCAACAATACTTCAAAGCACAATATCAGTATCTCAAAAATATTCAAACAGCAAACAAAATTATAATAGAGAATACCAGGGATTTAAAAAACCGTAAACTCATAATTTTCCATGTGCTATATGGGAGAAGAGTAAATGATGCTATATCTAGAGTTTTTGCTATAATAATTGGGGAAAAAATTAAATCAGATATTTTAACAACAATAAACGATAACGGTTTCTCTCTTGTATTACCGAAAGATAAAAAAATTGATATTAAAGAGGTTATCAAAGAAATATGTGAAGTAAACATCGAAGAACTTTTAAAAAACAATATCCGTAGAACAGAGTTGATGAAACGACGATTTAGACACACTGCTTCAAGGAGTTTTCTTGTACTAAGAAACTACAAGGGCCATAAAATAAGTGTGAGAAAACAACAGATAAACTCTCAGACATTGTTAAACGTGTGTGAGGAGATAGACCAAGATTTCCCAATTGTACGTGAGACATACCGTGAGATACTAGAGGACATCATGGATATAGAGAACACAAAAAAACTAATAAAAGATATAAAAACAGGTAAAATCTCTATTGAGGTAGTAGATACTCCTGTTCCTTCACCGTTTGCCCATAACCTCATAGTCTTAGGTGAAGCAGATATTGTGCTTATGAAAGACAGACGACAAAGATTAATTGAGCTACATGAAGCGATGATGAAAAAACTATGATAAAAAAATTATTTGATAAAATAAGAATCATTGAGCCGTTCCCAGCCATCTACATCGACGATCTTGATCTCATAGTAATAGCTGATCTCCACCTAGGATATGAGACAGCTGCTACAGAAGAGGGTATGTTCATACCGAAGATACAATACAAAAAAATCGTCGGGGATATAAATGATATTTATGGGCATATAAGAGCAAGTCGCATTCTGATCAATGGCGACGTTAAACATGAGTTCTCAGAGACAGGATATCATGAATACCACGAGGTCAGCAGTTTTTTTGATTACCTTAAAAATATTTTCGAAACAGTTATTGTTATAAAAGGTAATCATGACAATTTTATTAACAGAATCACTAAGAAACATAATATAAATTTATATAAGGAATTCAAAGAAGGAGATTTCTATTTCACCCATGGTCATCAAGATATTAACTTGAGTGATATTAAAGAAAAAAATCTTGTACTCGCTCATGAACATCCATCATTAGGGTTATACAGTGATATAAACGTGAAAGAAAAAATGAAAAGCTTCCTATACGGAAAAATTCATGATAAAAATCTGTTGGTTTTACCCGCTTTCAGCTATTTTGCTCAAGGCATCGATGTGAACCTTGTAACTAAAACAGAGCTACTATCACCATTATTAAGGAAAATAGATATCGATGCTTTTAAAGCAATTGGTATAATTGAGGGAGAAAAATGTTTACCTTTCCCTAGTATAAGACAGATGAGAGAATTATATGAGCGGCAATAAAGATTTTTTAGATGCAAAAGAACAAGCGTTGCAGTCATTAGAGGAAGCATATGCTAATAAAAGAGTGGATGAGCTAATCGTTCCTATACTAAAAATAATAAATGATTCCAATAAATACTACACCTCAAGTAGTTGCGCAGGTAGAATTGTTCTCCTAGAGATACCCTCAATTGGTGATAAAAAGAACGCTAGATTCGTAGGTATATGGCATAGAACCATAAAACCCAAAGAGTTAATGTCTAAGGTTAAAGAAGCTGAAACTGGTCTGCTATGGATACTAGCTCAACCACCTATATTACATATCTCTGCAAAAACAGCCATAGCAGCAGATAAAATGGTGAAAATCGCTAATGCTAGTGGTTTCAAAAACTCTGCTCTAAAATCAATTGGTAAAAAAATAGTTGTTGAGGTTTGTAGCACAGAACGGCTTGATGCTCCTATCGGAAAAGATGGTGTTTTATTTTGTAACGACGAACATCTACATCTTTTGGTGGATATCGCAAACGAAGTTATAGAAAAATCCATGTTGAAATTAAATAGATTCGAACAAGAAATAAAGAAATATTTAAGTACTAGCAAAACAACCACATCTTAAGAAGATGGTAAATAGAAAAAAACTTGGCATAACATTCATATTCTCATTAGAATTCTTTTTGATATCACTATTCTTATTAGTTGCTTACATTATCAGGAATGGTTTTATCTCGCTTTTAAAAGAAAATCCCTACCAATTTATCCTAATAATACTAGTAATAAGCCTCTCTATGGCAATATTTTCTTTCCACAAAATAATAGCTGATATAAGATACGAGATTAACGAAGAAAGAAAAAAAGAAAAAACAGTTAGAGACTATTACAACTATTATCGATCCTATACCCCGCCTGATATAAACAACTAGTTAAGAGTAGGTATGTAACAGCCAGGCTTCCTTTGGTATCTTCTCATATATCTTGTATTTATCCTCTCTCTGTTTTCTGTACGCCTCTTTTTTTATAGCATCGTTGTTAAAAGACCAGTAGTATTTCCTTATCCATTTACCTTTTTCTTTGAATTCTTCTCTTCTTAGATTAAGTAGCCTTTCTTTTTGTAGCTCATAAAGCAGGGCACGTGCATACTTATCTATGTTCATGTCTTCGACTTCTTTTCTTCCTCTAAAAATTTTTTCTACTGTTTTTGCTAGTTCTATCGCATCTTCTTTTTCCATGCCAAACCTGTTTTTTAAGGCTTTCATTAGTAGTATTTTCATAGTTGTTTTCACCACTATATCTTGTTTTGTGTTTTTCTTTATAAAGCACTTGTTGTACAATTGTTATCAGATATATTTTACAGTTGTTATCAAAACCTGTTTTACCGAATTCTTTAAATCCAGTTTGTTTATACAGTGGTTCAAAAATATAGGGAGTGAATAATTTATGACAAAACGTGTCTACAACTTTTATGCAGGACCTGCGACTCTACCACTTAATGTACTTAAAAAGGCGCAGGAAGAATTATTAGATTTCCATGGAACAGGAATGTCTGTTTTGGAAATATCTCATAGATCAAAACAATACGATGAGGTACATAAGAAAGCATCCGAACTGCTCAGGGAACTAATGGGCATACCCAGCGACTATAAAGTATTATGGCTTCAGGGTGGTGCCTCAACCCAGTTTTTTATGGTACCATTGAACCTACAGATACCAAGTAAACATATGGAGTATGTTAATACTGGTGCTTGGGCAAAAAAAGCGATCAAAGAAGCAAAACTATATGGTGAAGTAAAAATAGTTGCATCATCTGAGGACCAAAACTTCTCGTATATACCAACTAATGTACAATTTAGTAACAAAGCAGCTTTTGCTCATATAACTGGTAACGAAACAATAGGTGGAATAGAATGGCATGAATGGCCAAAGGTACCAGATGAGGTTCCTTTAGTTTGTGATATGTCCTCTAATTTTATGGACAAGGTTATTGATGTAAAAAAATTTGGTGTGATATACGCCGGTGCTCAGAAAAACCTTGGCCCTGCTGGTGTAACCGTTGTTATAGTACGTGAGGATCTAATCAACAGGGTTCCTGAGAATACACCAACTATGCTTAAATGGAAGACACATGCGGAAAAAGACTCTTTATACAACACACCTCCATGCTTCGCTATCTATTTATGTGAACTTGTTTTAGAGCATCTAAAAGAATTAGGTGGAATACCAGCCATTGAGAAACATAACCGTAAAAAAGCAAAAATGGTTTACGATGTAATAGATAAATCAAATGGTTTCTACAAAGGTGTTGCAAAGAAAGAAAGCCGTTCACTTATGAATGTTACATTTAACCTTGCTACACCAGAGCTTGAGGCTAAATGTGTTGAAGAAGCAAAAGCAAAAGGTTTAATTGGTTTGAAAGGTCACAGAGACGTTGGTGGTATGCGTGCTTCTATCTATAATGCTATGTCTATAGAGGGTGTACAAGCACTATGTGAGTTTTTAGAGGAATTTAAAGAAAACAACCAATAACCTCTTTTTTTACTTTTTCTTATTGACATTTTTACAGAATAGGTTTAAATACAATTAATGATAAATAATTATCATGGTATGGGATATCAATCTGTTTGTGGGTGGAGAGAACTATAATGAATAACAAAATTATGGTTGTTGATGATGAAATTGACATACTAAAATCTTTGAAAAACATTTTTGAAAAACAAAGATACGAGGTGATAACAGTAGAAAGCGGAGAAGAGTGCTTAAGACAACTAGAAAAAGGTTTCAGGGGCATAATACTGATGGATATAATGATGCCAAAAATGGATGGATGGGATACAATAAAAGAGATAATCAAACGAGATTTAATAAGAGAAGTAGCAATAGAAATTATCACAGGTAAAGGAACAAAAGACCACCAGAAACTAGAAGAACTTTATCCATATATATACGACTACTTAACAAAACCAATTGATATCAAACAGCTTATAGAAAGCGTAAGAAAATGTGAAATATACCTAGACGCTAAAAAAAGTAAGATAACAACAGGAACATAACATAATAAATTTTCATACAATTTTGTCAAACTTGATATTTTTACAATTTGTCATTTTCTCTAGATATCTTTAAATATTTTCACTAAACTCACAGCATCAACATCCCATCCCTATTTAGATAGGTCTGGATCACATACATATACCTCCAGATTCAAGGAATCTAGTTCATTCACCAATTCCCTGCTTTTTTTGATCCAGGCCTAAATTACTCTTTAGCAAGTACCTATATCTCTTAAAATATATTATTAAGAATACTCTTAAGTATATACTAAAATATATATTTTTTGGATTCTAAAGATTACACACAATCAATATCAAAAATCACCCAACTTCCTAATTTTAACATTTTTCAACAGTTTCTGAGCAGTCTCCCAAGAACGCCTTGTATGAGGAGGCAGATCCCCATACTTATCAACCCAAGCTCTAAGAAAATTCATAGTAACAGGATCAGCTGGATAACCACTACCCAAAGGAATACCTAATTTCGGCTCAAGCTCCACCGCTATCTTACGCACATGCTCATCCCTAACAGTTTTAGCAAGAATAGAAGCAGCACCAACTACAGGATAAATCTCATCAGCCTTATGCTTAGATATAATCTCTGGTTTAAAAGACAACTTAGATAATATATCCTTACCAAAACATTTATCGTCTACATCCGCGGAATCAACATAACAAAAATCTGGTCTCAACTTATCTATAATTCTACTAAAAATATTAACCTCCAACTCATTCAAAGTCATAACCTTGCGCAAATCATCTATATCAGATGCAGAAACCACTACTATCTCATAAGATACTGCATTGGCTTTTATCTTCTCAGCCAACATCTCCCTTGTTTTTGGTGTACACTTTTTCGAGTCACACACATTATTTTCTTTAAGAAAAACATCGTTTTCAAAAACTACACCAGCAACAACAAGAGGCCCAATAACTGGACCACGACCCGCTTCATCGAGACCACCAATCATCTTAATCTAGTAATATATCTGGGTAAAAAGATGTTACGGAAAAAACAATAGGCAATTTTTTAATACCAAACCATATTCAAACACAGGATGCCGCCGTAGCTTAGCCTGGTAGAGCAGCTGATTCGTAATCAGCAGGTCAAGGGTCCAAATCCCTTCGGCGGCTTTAAGCCAGTTAATTTCCTAAAATTAGGTAGAGAATCAACAAAAAATTTCAAAAAAAACCTGCTCTTACTCCTTACTTGTTTCACATACAGAGCATAAACTGAGTTCAACACTCCAGTAGTCAACACCCTCTACACCAAACCTTTTTTTACATTTTTTACAAATCATATTTTTGCCTTCCCTCAGTTTACTATTTTCAATGATAATATTTAGTGTTTCATCTTATAAAGACTTGTTGTACAACCATTATCAAAAAACAAATAAAAACCACAAAAATCTGTTTATTAAAACAAAACTATACTAGCATTTATTTAACGCTTTTTCAACACGATTTCTGAGATCCTTTATATCAAAAGGTTTAGTAATATAATCCTCAGCAGCAAGGCTACCCATACCCTTGCTCATAACATCATTCTTAACAGTAAGAAAAACTATAGGTATCATATTCCACTTAGGGTTCTCCTTTATCCTAGCTGCAACATCCCAGCCACTCATCTCAGGCATCATAATATCCAAAAGAATCAAATCAGGCGTATTAACATTTAACTTATCAAGACAATCCCGTCCATTAACCGCCCTGATGACTTCATATCCATCTAATTCCAAAATCTTCCCAACAGTAGTCAATATATCAGGCTCATCATCCACAATCATTATTTTTTTAGCCATACCTACAGAATTTACTCTTTTTCCTTCAGTATATTATCCACTCTACTAAGTAACGTTTCTTTATCAAAAGGCTTCATAATATAATCAGCAAGTCCCTCGTCTAGAAGCACTTGTTTCCTCTTATCAGATATCTCAAGAACACTCATAAAAGCCACTTTAACCTTTGGTGACTTCTTTTTGATTCTATTAAAAACATCCCAGCCACTCATACCAGGCATCATAATATCCAAAAGAACTAGATCAACGGTTTCTTTGTCAAGCTTCTTGAGGCATTCCTCACCACTATAGGCGGGTACCACATTATAACCACCCAGCTCAAGAACAGTTCTAGTAAGATCAACGATATCCGGCTCATTATCAACAACCATTATTTTTTTCATTCTTCATCTCTCCATCTTAAAATAACAACTGTAACATCTTTTACCGTATATCAATAACATGTTTTTAAATTAACGCATCCAAAAAATGTAAAAGATTTAAATCTGATAACCTCAATTACTAGAATCTAAATAGGGGAGGTTATCCTTAATTGAACTCAAACCAAAGATATACCCTAAAAGATAAACTTTTTGCGCATTTAGAAACATGGCGATTATATACTGTCATATGGTGCGGGCTCGCAAGCTTAGCAGGAACCTCCATAACTTATGGAAGTTTTCCTACCCTAAAAATCGCTTTACTCTCTTTATTCATCCCTATGATGGGTTGGATAGCAGGACTTTATCTATCTGATTATCTAGATAGAAAATTAGACAAAATACAAAAACCACATAGACCAATACCCTCTGGAAGAATCAAACCATCTGAGGCACTTATAACAGGAGTAATTTTCGCAATAACAGGATTCCTTCTATGTTTTTTACTAAATCTAAAAATGTACTCCTGGTCTTTATCGTAGCAGCACTGGTATTCTCATATGCAAAAATATCTAAATCTCGTGAAATATTAGGTAATCTAAATAGAGGTTTAGTAACTGTAGCTGCATATTTCTTCGGAGTGTTTTCAACTGGTTACTCTATATCTGAATTACCCATATACATCTGGCTACTAGCAATCATATTTCTCCTACACGATACAAACAGTAACTTAGTCGGAGCAATAAGGGACGTAGAAGGCGATAAAAAAGGAGGATACAGAACTATACCTGTTAAGTACGGAGTTAAGAAATCAGCAATTATATCAATAGTTTTAACGATAATTTGGTTACCCCTAACTCTTATCTTACCTTGCATATATAACTTTCTGAAGACGGAATTTTACTATGTCATGATAATAGATGTTTTGATCCTGATTTCCCTTTATATATACCTGTTTAGATCAATTAGTGATTACTCTAGAGAAAAAGCTTTGAAATATCATGAATTCTTTGTTTTAGAACGAATAACTTTAGCATCTGCCTTAATAGTTGGTGTCACCGACATCTACATTGCAATCTCTATCTATATTATTGCACTTACTGTTACATTTTTTTCTCAATACCTGCTAAGAAAAAGATATGAATTTATGGAGAAAAAATGAAATACGCAGTTGTTGGTCTTGGGGCAATTGGAAGTATAATTGGT
>JARYMC010000058.1 GCA_029907305.1 Candidatus Thermoplasmatota archaeon | reverse complement strand
TCTCATCCCATCTTCCCAAAAAAATCAATGAAGTTATAGGTTAAAAATATTTACGATTGTACTTTCCGAAGTACTGTCTCTAAAGTATTTTTTTTATGGTGATTGCTTATATCCTTCATAATTACGATTATCTCTAGTAGTGAAAGTAAAAAAAGTAGTGATGTAAAAAATATGATGTAGTGCTCGTTAATTCTTACAGCATGTTCTATCAGTATTATATCGATAGTGATTACAATAAAGGGTAATAAAAACGATAGTTTCTCAGCTAACGGTGATTCAAAGGTCTCCCTTAGAAAATAACGTAGCCTCCTGCATCTTACCATATAACAATTTTTAGAATAGGCTATCTGTAATATAACTGTTGTGTTTTAAAGATCATAATAGTATTCACCTGTTTGTTTCTGGGTTCTATCAATATAAGAGTCTGGTTTGTTCACACGCGGCCTCTTTGTTTCTTCGTCTCTACGGAACGTTATGTCAACATCTTTCAAAAACCGGTTCATTCCTTCATGTAGGCTAAACGGACCCTGGGCTCTACCGTGTTTACCAGGTTCGCCATCAAAAACAATCAATGCATCACTAACCATGTCAATAAAATAGACATCGTGGTCTACAACCAATGCTGATTTACCGGATTTCTCTATAACCCTACGGATGGTCCTAGAAGCGATCATCCTCTGTTCACTGTCAAGATAAGCAGATGGCTCATCAATTAGGTATATATCAGCATCCTGGACTAGACAATTAGCTATAGCAACCCTCTGGAGCTCACCACCGGACAGGGTATCAATCTCCTTATCTAAAAGATATTTCAGGTTCAATGAATCAAAGATCTCTGCTTTGAAAAAAGATGAGGTGAAAAGCTGTTGTGCTTTTTTCTCTAAAAACTCTCTAACAGTACCACCGAACTCAGGTGATATGTACTGTGGTTTATAGCTAACCTTTATACTGTACTCGATTTTTCCACTAGATGGTTTTATCACGCCAGCTAGCATTTTGACAAAAGTTGTTTTACCAATAGCATTTGGACCAACAACACCAACTATCTCCCCCTCGCGTATTATGCCGCTCTCAACCTCCAGGGTAAAACCTTCGAATGTTTTCTTTAGATCCTCATATGTTATGTAGATGTTCATGTTCTGTCTCTGCTTTGGAGGATGTGAAAAAAACTCTATTTTTTCACCAAACCTTATATTCTCTTCTTTTAGATACCCTGACAGATACGTGTTTATAGCATGGCGTACACCACGAGGATGTGTAACAACACCATATGCTCCTTCATCACCATATATAAGGTGGATGTTATCACATAGGAAATCAAGGACAGCTAGGTCATGCTCAATAACCATAACCTTCTTCTCTTTGGATAAATCCTTTATTATCCGCGCAACCTTCAAACGCTGATAAATATCTAGATAAGAAGATGGTTCATCAAAAAGATACAGATCAACATCCTTCAACAGAGCAGCAGCTACTGCAACAAGTTGTAATTCGCCACCAGAAATCTCACCCTTACTTATCTCTTTGTCAAGTATATTGTTAAGATTAAGTTTTTCCACCAAATCATCAAATTTACCTGAGTTATCAGCTTTTTTCAGAACCTCTTTTATTTTTCCCTTCATTATTTTAGGTAACTTATCAACATACTGTGGTTTCACTACACTTGTAATCTCATTGTTTACCAGACTCTTGAAATGCTCATAAAGCTCAGTCCCAGAATAATACCTTATTACATCATCCCAAGTCGGCTCATTCTCATAATCACCAAGATTAGGTTTTATCTGACCCGATAAAATTTTGAAAGCAGTGGTTTTACCAATACCGTTCTGACCAAGTACACCAACACAACCACCTCTCCTAGGTACTGGAAGACGAAACAGTCTGAAACCGTTTTTCCCAAACTGATGAACAAGATCTGTCTCTAACTCCTGTGCGAGACCAATGATCTTTATAGCATCAAAAGGACATTTATGTACACAAATACCACAACCCACACACAAATCCTCTGATATCACAGGCTTCCCATCTGCACCCATAACAATGGTTTCATCACCAGACCTAACCCTAGGACAAAACTTTATACACTCAACCGCACAATTCTTCGGTTTACACCTATCTCTAATCAATACAGCTATACGCATAACTTCAGAGATTGAGAAAGCAAAAGCTATTAAAAGTTTTTACCAAAACAAAAACATAGACTCATAAAAAGAAAAACTATAAGTCCTAAAAAAACATACGTCCATCAAACAAATCAAGTGGATGAGGAGAATCATGATAAATAAAAATGAAAACATACATATAAGACTAGAAATCAGCAAAGACCCAAACTCAGGGAAACTAACACTTATGACAAGATTCGACCCAGAGGCACCAAACTTCATAAAAGACAAAGACGGCTTCAGCTGGTGGCCAACACCAGAAGAAAGAGAATTTTTAAACGAAGCTTTCGACATGATACTAAAAAACAAGTAAAACAAACATTAACTTAAAGGGTAATCACAACATTTTAATCTCACAGTAAGTTCTCATAGAGCAACCAATGCATCTACGAACATCATCATGGTTTCTAACAACATTCCCAGTTCTCATAATATACCTCATCGTTTTAACAGTTGAATCCAACTCAAACCTAATCCTAGGGTTAAAAGGTATTTTATATTGATGCGAGTCACCATAAACCAGCACACCATATGGAACAAAACCACCATAGGCATCCTCCAAAAGCTGACAATATGCTGCAAGCTGAAAAACATGACTTCTCTGCGGCTCATCATACACACCGGTTTTCACCTCAACAGGAATATAATATTTATCTCTCCTCACAACATAATCCGGTTTACCAGTTAACATATATCTCCTAGAAAACAGTGGTTTAGCCAACGCTTTGAGATCAGAGTAAACGATTTTCCCCTCCAGGATCTTATGCTTTTTTCTTAGAATATCTATATTTCTATATGTTTTTCTCGACATCAGAACAAAGATTAAACCAACCACCAAAAACAGGATACTAATAAGGATAACTGTCAAAAGATCACCTCAAACAAAATCATAGAAATCGAAACTATCACCATCAGAAGCCCAGTAATTGCAAGAAACATCGATCTCCTAACACCAGTTTGAGCGTTATCTAAAACCTCACCTAGCTGAGCATGTTTTTCAACACCAGTATTTAACAAAGCTGACACAGGCTCATAACCACATTTTTGCAGATACCATGCTATCGAACAGTAATGGTACTGCCCTATTTCTGATGCGCTAATAACCTCTGAATTCTCAAACGAAGCTTGTCTTGTACGCCCCATCAAATAAAATAAAAGTTTTCCCAACTATTTATTCATTGTCTAGAGGTGATTGAAACTAATTTTTTTCTTCCGTAAAAACTATTAAACCCCAACTGATGGGGGTCATTGAACTTATTATGGTTTTAACAATGGGTTTACGCAGAGAAGACAAAAACCGCTGGGAGAGACGCACCCCACTGATACCAAAGCACATAAAAGAGTTAAAAGAAAAACATGGCATACAGACATTTATCCAGCCATCTAAGATACGTGTTTTCTCTGAAAAAGAATACCTTGATGCTGGTGCGCAAACAAGTGATGATTTATCTCCCTGTTCTGTTGTTTTTGCAGTTAAAGAGATACCAGTTGATTTTTTTGAAAAAGGTAAAACCTATGTTTTTTTTGCCCATGTGATAAAAGGTCAGAAACACAATATACCTATGCTTAAAAAAATGATGGAACTGGGATGTAATTTAATTGATTATGAAAAGATAGTTGATAAAAACGGTAAACGCCTTGTTTTCTTTGGTAGATACGCTGGCATAGCTGGCATGGTCGACACTTTATGGGTTTTTGGTCAGCGTCTTAAATGGGAGCACATTGACTCGCCTTTTAGTAAAATTAAACAAACCCTTAGTTACAAAAACCTAGATGATATCAGGAGACATTTAACTGATGTCGGTAAAGAGATTAATAAAAAAGGTTTAGCAAAACCAATCACACCAATGGTTATTGGGCTTACTGGTTATGGGAATGTATCAAAGGGTGCGCAGGAGATCCTTGATATGTTACCAGTTCAGAATGTTGAGCCAGATGAGCTAGAATCTGTTTACAGGAATCCCTCAAACAAGGTTATCTACAAGGTGGTTTTCAAAGAAGAGCATATGGTCGAGCCTATTAATTCTAGTAAAGGTTTTGATTTACAGGATTATTACAACAACCCAGAGAATTATCGTCCTGTTTTTGAGCGGTATGTACCATATTTGTCTGTTCTTGTTAACTGCATTTTTTGGAGTAGTCGTTATCCTCGTCTTATAACAAAAAAATACATTAAAAATGCTTTTAAAGACAAACTGAGATTGAAGGTGGTTGGTGATATCAGCGCTGATGTAAATGGTGCTATAGAGTTCACTGAAAAAAACACTTCTCCGGATAACCCTGTTTTTGTTTATAACCCTTTTATTGATAAGATCCAAGATGGGTTTACTGGTGAGGGTGTTGTTGTTATGGCTGTTGATAACCTCCCATGTGAGCTTCCTGTTGAGTCTTCTGAGAGCTTCAGTGAAGCCCTACTACCTTTTGTACCAGCTATCATGGAAGCTGATTACGATGTTAGTGATTTTGATAAACTGGTTTTGCCCCCTGAGATAAAAAACGCGGTTATATTATATCATGGTAAACTTACTCCTAATTATAGTTATATCAACAAATTTTTATAAGCTAATTCTTTTCGCTGCTTGCAAGTTTTATGTTTTTGGAGGCAACATATCATGAAAAAAATACTTGTGCTTGGCGCAGGCATGATTTCACGTCCGATGATTAGGTATCTTTTGGATCAACCTGATTTTCATGTTACGATGGCTAGTAGAACAGTTAGCAAGGCAGAGAAGATGATAAATGGTCACCCACGTGGTGAGGCTTTTGAGCTTGATGTAAACGATGATAAAAAGGTTGAAAGTTTTGTTTCTAAAGCAGATGTTGTTGTTAGCCTATTACCCTATACTTATCATGTTAAGGTTGCTGAGATGTGCATAAAACATAGGAAACACATGGTTACAACCTCTTATGTTAGTGATGCTATGAGGGCTTTGGATCAGAAGGCAAAAAACGCAGGGATACTTATATTGAATGAGTGTGGTCTTGATCCTGGTATCGATCATATGTCTGCTATGAGAATAATACATGATGTTGAAAAAAACGGTGGAAAAATCATAAGTTTCAGATCAACAACAGGTGCTCTCCCGTCTTTTCAGAGTAACAACAACCCTTTTGGTTATAAGTTTTCTTGGTCTCCACGTGGTGTTCTTCTTGCTTCGCGTAACTCTGCTAAATGGCTTGAAAATGGTAAGGAAGTATCTGTTCCTGGTGAGCAACTGTTTGAAAACTATAAACTGCAGGATGTACCAGGTGTTGGTACTTTTGAGAACTACCCAAACAGGAACTCTGTGCCATACAAAGAAATTTATAGTTTAAAGGATGCAAAAACGGTTTATCGTGGCACGTTTCGGAATCACGGTTGGTGTGAAACCATGAGAAGCATAGTGCACTTGGGTTGGCTTAGCGAAGAAACACCAGAGGGTTTTTCAGGTAAAACATATGGTGATTTAACCAGGTTTCTGATAAAAGCCAGACCAAAAGACAATCTTCAAAAGGCAGTTGCTGAGAAACTTGGTCTGAAAACTTATTCAGCTGTTATAAAAAGACTCGAGTGGCTCGGTCTCTTTGGTGATGAAAAATTACCCGATGACAAAAACAACCCGCTTGATTACTTAAATGTTTTAACTCTTAAAAAACTGGCTATGGGTGAAAATGATGTTGACATGATTGTTATGCACCATGAGTTCGTAGCTGAGTATAAATCAAAAAAAGAGTACATAACTTCTACACTGGTTGATTATGGTATACCTGATGGTGATACATCTGTGGCTAGGACTGTTGCGTTGCCTGCTGCTATAGCTGTGAAAATGATAATTAATGGTAAAATCAAGATGACTGGCGTGCGGATACCTGTTATTCCTGAGCTGTATAATCCTATTTTAGATGAACTTGAAACAATGGGCATAAAATTCGATGAGAAAATAGAGAAAATTTAGGTAAGTTTCTCTAAAATTTTATTTATAAAAGTTATACTCTTGCTTTTTCTAAAACTTGGTTTTATAAGGGATAGTCGTTCGGTATTTTCCAAACGTTTTCGACCAGTATATAAACTTAAAATGATATAACCATTATTCAATGGAAAAGTGATGTGATATGATTATGAATGAGAAAAAGAAGTATAAGTTATATGCGGTAATAGTAGCTGGTGTAATAGTTTTTGCAGGTTTTGTTGTAGTGGTTAATCTACAGAGGCATATAGTTAGTGGAGCTGGTACGTATCCAATAAAAAACTTTGGTTCATATGAGGAACTGACAAATTTTTTATTAGTAGGTAACCAGAATATGGGTCGTTATAGTTCAGGTTTTTTTAGTAGCATGTTAGGCACAAGTGCTGTAGCAATTGATATGGCCGGAGAAAAATCTAGTGGAGTTGAACGAAATGGCGGCGCAAGTGTTGATTATTCTAAAACAAATGTGCAGGTAGAGGGTGTTGATGAACCAGATATAGTTAAAACTGATGGAACTTATTTGTATGTTATTTCTAATAATAAGGTGATTGTTGTAAAGGCTTATCCTGCTGAAGAAGCTGAGATAATTAGTGAGATAGAGTTTGATGATTCATTATCTGTTTTAAATATATTTATTGATGGTTCTAGGCTTGTTGTCTTCCTTCAGACGTACAACTACCCGATTCTAAAAAACGCTTTTCCTGATGAGTCTAAAATCAACTACTGGTATAGTTCACCTGACACGTATGTAAAGATTTATGATTTAGAAGAGATAAGTGACCCTGTTTTAGTGAAGGATATTGTTGTTGGTGGTAGCTTTTCTGGTGCAAGGCTCATAGGTGATTACGTGTATGTTATAACAACACAGTACTCTTACACAACTGATGAAAACAGCATAATAATACCAAGGCTTATGATTGATGATGAGGTAGTTGAGGTTTCTTTATCAGACATATACTATGTTGATATACCTGAGAAAAGCAGCACATTCACAAACATCATATCTGTTAATATACATGATGACACAGAGGAGGTACATCAGAAGATTTTCTTACTAGGGACCACCCAGACATTGTATGTTTCAGAGAGCAACATCTATGTTTCTTATTCAATGTGGTACTATGATTATTCGTCCTTAGAGAAGATACTTAGGGATAAATTGTTACCGCTTTTACCTGATTCTGCTAGGGCGCAGCTTGACACAATTGATGGACTTGATTTAGAGGATTATCAGAAGCAGATGATTGCTCAGTGGGTTATACAAAAATATGTTCAATCATTGTCAGATGAACAGAAATCAGATATAATTAGGGAGATAGCTAAAGACACAGAAAAAACCATTATTCATCGTATAAACATAAACGATGGTGAGATTAGTTACGAGGCGCAGGGATCTGTAACAGGTTATGTTAAGGACCAGTTTTCGTTAAGTGAATACAATGGTTTCCTTCGAGTCTCTACAACCTTATCTGGATCAATGTTAAGCTACTATATAGGTAGTGTTGAACCCCAGAACAATGTTTATGTTCTTGATATGGACCTAAAACTTGTTGGTAGCCTGGAAGAGATTGCACTTGGTGAAACAATTTATGCTACACGTTTTGTAGGTGACATATGCTACCTTGTAACCTTTAGGCAGGTTGACCCATTCTTTGTGATAGACCTAAGCAACACCGCAAACCCAAAGGTTATAGGGCAACTTAAAATACCTGGTTACTCAACATACCTCCACCAATATGATGATGCACATATAATAGGTGTTGGTAGAGATGGTAACAATGTGAAAATCTCTTTATTTGATGTTAGCGATATGAACAACCCAGTTGAGCTATCAAACTATACCATAGATAACGAGGATAAAGAAAGCTGGTGGTGGACTGAATCCTCAGCCTTGTATGAGCATAAAGCATTTTTGTTTGATAGAGAAAAAAACCTTCTGGTGATACCAGCTGGGTCTTACAGTAAACAATTAGCCTACGTGTTTGACATAAACCTAGATGATGGAATAACTTTGAAGGGTACAATATCACATGATGTAAAAACAGAACATAATGAAGAAAACAGCGAAGCAGATTTTTATTATTACTATGATGATGGCAACTCGATACAGAGAACTTTGTACATAGAAG
The DNA here is from genome assembly GCA_029907305.1 of Candidatus Thermoplasmatota archaeon. Taxonomy (NCBI): domain Archaea; kingdom Methanobacteriati; phylum Thermoplasmatota; species Thermoplasmatota archaeon. The sequence continues at coordinate 1,701 of JARYMC010000058.1, read as the reverse complement.
ATGTGTTGTATACGATTTCAAGGAACCTAGTGAAAATGAACAGCCTAGATGATCTAAGTGAGATTAACAGCGTAAAACTAGTATAAAAAATCTTTTAAATCAAAAGATACAAAAGAGAGGGGCGCATCCCGCCTATCTTCTCCTCTCCCCCTCTTCTATCTTAATATTTTTTTAAAGTCTACCGATATCATTTTATAACTAAGAAGGATACCGCTTAAACAATGGGTTAACCATATTTTAATGGGGAATAAATGTTATGTCGATTAAACCAACAGATGTTCACAAAATACTTGCTAGATACATGCTAGTCGATGGTTTTAATCTGGTTTTAGATCTCAGGAAGAGCAAGGGTTGTCGCATTTATGATTCAAGAAACAATAGGTATATGCTTGATTGTTTCTCTTTTTTTGCAACAGCACCACTTGGGTGTAACCATCCGAAGTTAACAAGCCCTGATTTTATAAAAAAAATGGGTGAAGTAGCTATTAACAATCCTACTAACTCTGATGTTTATACTGTTGAGATGGCTGAGTTTGTTGAAGCGTTTTCAAAATATGCGATGCCAAATAATTTCAAGCACCTCTTCTTTGTAAGCGGTGGTGCTCTTGCTGTGGAGAATGGTCTAAAAACTGCTTTTGATTGGAAGATCAGAAAAAATATTGCAAGTGGTAAAGGCGAGTTAGGTACACAGGTTGTTCATTTTAAAGAAGCGTTTCATGGTAGGACTGGTTACACGCTTTCTATGACCAACACTTTCAACCTTAATAAAACAAAATATTTTACTAAATTTAACTGGCCGAGGATAGTTAACCCAAAAATTCATTTTCCACTTAACAAAGAAAACCTTGAGAATGTCAAAAAACTTGAGAGACAAGCTGTTGATGAGATCAGGGAAGCGGTTGCTAAAAACCCTGATGATATAGCTGCCCTGATTATAGAACCTATCCAGGGTGAGGGTGGTGATAACCATTTCCGCAGAGAGTTTTTCCATGAGCTTCGTAGACTATGTGATGAACATGAGATGATGTTCATACTTGATGAAGTGCAAACTGGTGTAGGTTTAACTGGTAAGATGTGGGCTTATCAGCATTTTGATTTCGAACCAGATATAATTGCATTTGGTAAAAAAACGCAGGTATGTGGAATAATGGTGAATGATCGTGTGGACGAGATTGAGGACAATGTTTTTAAAGTACCAAGTAGACTAAATTCAACTTGGGGTGGAAACCTAGTTGATATGGTTCGATGTCAGAAATACCTGGAAGTTATAGATGAAGAGGATCTCATTAAAAACGCTGAAGTGCAAGGAAAACGTTTACTGGAAGGTTTGGAGGAAATAGAAAAGAAATACCCAAATAAGATTTCTAATGCGCGTGGACGTGGACTTATGTGCGCTTTTGATCTTCCTACGCCTAAGGAGAGAGATGAGATGAAAGATAAACTTTATACAAACAACTTATTAGTTCTTTCTTGCGGGTCTGTAACTATAAGATTCCGTCCGCCATTGACAATATCTTCTGAAGAGGTAGATGAGGCTCTCGAGATAGTAGATAAAACCGTGAAGTCGTTCTAAAAATCAATAAAACATTTTTTTCTTTTGATATAATATCTATGTTGTGGGATTGGCATTGGGACAAAATTGGAAAATCAATTTTTTAAAACAATAACATAGGCACGCTTGCCGATATACTTTTTTGGCGC
>JARYMC010000057.1 GCA_029907305.1 Candidatus Thermoplasmatota archaeon | reverse complement strand
CTGTCCATTCTAAAAACTATGACAAAACACAACAAAAATATACTACTAACAAAGGCTTCAAAAACTTTGTATAATGCTGTTAAAAAAAGATATCCAAAAGCAAAATATAATGAACAGGCGAAGGTTATTGTGATTCAGCAACATAAACAAAAACAAAAGAAAGGCAAGATACTGGTTTTGACAGCGGGAACATCAGATATTCCGGTTGCTGAAGAAGCAGTTACAACAGCAGAATTACTTGGTAACAAGGTTGAAAAGGTTTATGATGTAGGCGTAGCTGGTGTACATAGATTGTTTGATATCAGAGAAAAGATTTTTTCTGCTAATGTTATAATTGTTGTTGCAGGTATGGATGGTGCGCTACCAAGTATTGTTGGTGGCCTAACCTCAAAACCAGTTATCGCTGTTCCTACAAGCGTTGGATATGGTGCAAGTTTTAAAGGTGTTGCACCGCTTCTAACTATGCTGAATACTTGTGCTGAGGGAGTTGTTGTAGTAAATATAGACAATGGTTTTGGCGCAGGTTATTTCGCTAGCCTAGTCAATAGGTGAAAAAAATGGTTGTAGCATATTTTGATTGTTTCTCTGGAATCGCTGGTGATATGATTCTTGGTGCATTAATCGATGCAGGATTCAGGGTTTCTGTTTTAGAAAAAGAGTTAAAAAAACTTGATCTCAAAGGATACAAGATTAAAACGAGAAAGATATCATATAACCATATCACAGGAACTGATGTGAACATAGAGATAAAAGAGGTTCACAGTCATAGGAGTTTATCTGATATAAAAAATCTGATTAATAACAGTGGGTTAGACGAAAAAGTTAAACAACAGAGTATAAACATTTTTCAGCGTCTAGGTGAAGCAGAAAGCAAAGTTCACAATATACCAATTGAACAGGTTCATTTTCACGAAGTAGGAGCAGTTGATGCAATAATTGACATAGTAGGCTCAGTCATTGGAATAAATGCTTTAGGGATCACAGAAATTTATTGTTCTCCTCTACCAATGGGAAAAGGTTTTATTGAATGCTCTCATGGAATATTACCAATACCTGCACCTGCCACTGTTGAGTTAGTCAAAAGAGTACCTGTTTATTCTGATGAGAGAAAACAAGAGCTTGTGACACCAACTGGTGCAGCAATTATAACAACAGTTGCTAACCATTTTGGTAACATACCACTTATGAAAATAAATAAAATAGGTTATGGCAGTGGAAAAAACAAAAGCATTTACCCAAATTTGTTAAGGATTTTTCTAGGAGAATTGTACAAAGAGAAAAAATAAAGATATAAAGTAATCATGCAGTTTTTGATGGTAATTTAGATGTTTTTTTGTCGAGGGTTACTATAACAGCCCATACAACAAACATTGCCACAGTAATAGTTACTCCAAGGAGCAAATCAAAGAATATGTTTTCTCCTATCAAGAATAATTCTCCGTTCCAGAGATGATCAACTACTCCAAAGATTGCACCACCAAGAAGTAGTAAATTCAACCATAGATGATGAGTATTTGTTCTCCAGCTTACAACTTTTTTTCTTGTCGCATAGTGTACAATAGCTGCGACTGTAGGTACAGCATAACATACCATGTTTTTTTTCCTCCAATAATTGTTTTTTTAGGATAATTGCTTTTAAAATATATACTTTTTGGTAGCAAAAAATTTAAATTCGTGCCACGATTATCTGTAAAACGTGTTACTATGGCAGAAAAAATAACAAGATTTGGTGTATCAATAGAACCAGAACTTTTGAACAAATTCGACAAAATAATCAAGAAAAAAAGTTACACTAACCGCTCAGAGGCAATAAGAGACATAATAAGAAAAAACATAATCACTGAAGAAAGTTCGGACCCTGATGCAGTAGGATTAGGAACATTAACAATAATATATGACCATCGCGCTGGCCTGCTAACAAACAGACTACTTGAAATACAACATGACCATCACCACGAGATTTTAACAACCACACATATACATATTGACCATGATAACTGCCTAGAAGTGTTAGTACTAAGAGGAAAAACAGGAAATATACAAAAACTTGCAGATTCAATTAAGGCATTGAAAGGGATAAAACACGGTGAACTGGTATTAACAAAAAGTTCACCATAGAATTATTTTGTCTGTACCGCCTTGTTTAAATCTTTAACCAATGTTTTGATGTCTATACCGTGGATGCCAGCGATATCTTTTACTTTTTCAAATGATGCTGCAAGACAACCTATACAACCAACATTGTATTTTGCAAAAACCATTGCTGTCTCAGGGTATCTATCAATGACTTCCTTTATTGTCATATCCTCTGTAATTTTTTCTTTTGCCATTATTTTCACCTTTTGGTATAGCTGTTGTATTAAAATCTACCATATAATCCTTGTTGTCAAAAACAGGGTGAGGAGAGGACCGGACGGAGGTTTTCCGGGAGGAAAAAAGGTTGGGATCTCTCGAGTTTGAGGGCCGTCCGGTTTAGCTTAACAAAAAACCAAATGGTTCGTGCAACTATTTAAATTAAAAGAAGGGGTCGCTGAAAGTATTAAATTACAGGAGATTATACAGAAATCAAAAAATAGGAAAAGGATGCATATGGATAACTATGTTTTAATAATCCTACTCTACATCTTGGTTGGATTACTAGAGATTATAATGGGTATACCTTTGCTTTTGGAAAAGGTTAAACCAAACTGGTTTTATGGATTTAGGTTACCAAAAACACTTTCAAACAACGAAGTTTGGTATAAATCAAACAAATATGTTGGTAGAGATTTTGTCATAATGGGAATTATTATCTCGTTAATTTCTCTCTTTATGTTGATAGCAAGGGATAGTCTTTCAATTATTTTGATCGTCTATGTAGGTGCAGCATTACTAATAGGTTCTGTATTCATTGTTCTAATCAGAGGTTTTATTTACCTTAAAAAATTGTGATTTCTATATATCAAATAGAACCTGAACGTGATAAGGTTTTTTGTTTTTCACCTCAAGCATATGATACGTGACAGCTTTTATTTCTGTACCAACCTTGTGTTTGGATATATTGTATTTTTCACCAAAAACCTGCGCCCTCAAAGTCTTTTTCTTTTCATCAATTTCTACTTTAAAGAAACCAAAAACAAGGTTTTGAGAGGTATTTAAAAACAATAACTCAGACAACCAATCTACTAACAACTGTTCTAAATCAGGTGCATCTAATCTGATTTCATATTGACCTACTGATTCCACCTCTGATTTATCAGTTATAATATCAAACATGCCTTTTGCTGCGTTTTCAAAAGCCTCTGAGAGTGTTTTACCATATGCTCTTATGCCTATGTCTGCTGTATGCTCTATTATCTCATATTTATCCGGATTCATAACGATGCCTTGGATAAGATTCTTTTACAACCACAAGATGTTTTTTCTTCAATATCCTCTATTGTACTTTTCAATATTTTTGAAACAAAAGGTTCTTTCTTTTTGTATAAATTAGATATTTCATCAGCTGTTAGTTTGCTTTGCATACCAGCTGCCATGTTACAAACAACACATAGGGATGCATAACATATTCCTTTTTCTCTTGCTAAAACAATCTCTGGAACTGCGGTCATACCAACAATATCTGTGTATTGTGAGAAAAGTTTGATTTCAGCTGGTGTCTCTAATCGTGGCCCTTCTGTTGCAAGGTACACGCCTTTATCATGTAATTTAATAGCTGCACCTTGTTTTTTACATGATTTTATCAAAATGTCTCTTAGAGATAGGCAATAGGGACTAGTCATGTCAACATGGACTCTTTTTTCATCAAAAAAAGTGTATGTTCTTGATTTTGTGAAATCAACAAAATCATGAGGTACAACAAGGTCACCTGGTTTTATGTTTTTTTTCAAAGAACCAACTACACTGATTGCTAGGATACAATCAACGTGACATGATGATAACGCCCAAATATTACCAAGATAGTTTACCTTATGGGGAGGTAAATTTGATTGTTTACCATGGCGGTTTAACAAAAATATTTCATGATCATATAGTTTAGCTGATTCAATATTAACCTTACCATATGGTGTTTCTACTTCTATTTTTTCTGTTTTTTTCACAAAGTTTGGGATTCTATGACCATATATTACTCCGATTTTCATGTTGTCCACAAATCTCCTGTATATTGTAGCTGGTTTAAAGCGGTTTGTACAATAAATGTTTATCTGTTAAAAAGATATTACCTGTTTTTGTATGAAAGTTGCTGCATTGTTCTCAGGTGGAAAAGATTCTACATATGCTATTTATATAGCGCAGCAGTATGGCTGGGATGTAACAAAACTTGTAACTATAGTATCTGAAAACAAAGAGTCTTGGATGTATCATACATTAAATATTCACCTTACAGAACTACAAGCAGAATCAATGGGTATAACTTTGATTAAAAGAGTGACAAAGGGGAAAAAAGAAGAAGAGTTAAATGATTTGAAAGATGTACTAAAAAATCTTGATATCAACGGTGTGATTAGCGGAGCGTTAGCATCTGAGTACCAGCGTACACGTATAGAAAAAATCTGCTACGACTTGGGAATAAAATCATTTACACCGCTGTGGCATAAAAATCAAGAACTTATTTTAAGAGAGCAGGTTAATGCTGGTTTTAAAGCAGTAATAGTTGGTGTCTTCGCTAAGGGGTTTGATGAAACTTGGCTTGGTAGAAATATAGATGATAAATGTGTAGATGAATTAGTAAAAATATGTGATGGGCATAAAATAAATGTTGCTGGTGAGGGTGGTGAGTTTGAGACTCTTGTTTTAGATTGCCCGCTTTTTAAAAAAAGGCTTGTTCTTGATGATGTGTCAAAAGAATGGAATAGAGATAATGGCATAATGTTGGTTAAAAAAGCGCATCTTACAGAGAAATAAGTTTTTTTAGTAATCAATGTAGTGCAACGCTTTCATTTGCTGGAGGAACAAAAACAACCGTTGGTCAATATCTTTTTGATTTGGGAACTCTTTCGTTATTATGTCTAGTATCTGTTTCACATTGTTTCTACCATCACAGCTTTTCCAAACCAAGGAACCTATCCTGTCAAGGTTAGCAACAAAAATGTTATCCTTTTTTATGAAATTACAAAAAGATTTACCGAAGTTACTCTTGAACTTCGGCACTTTTATCCTAACAAGATCATCTTCTGTGTACCATTCGAAATCCAGTCGTCTTGGTACATATTGTAGAAACTCATCAACAGTAGGTAGTCTAGCCCTGTTCTTGTTTTTTCGCATATATTTCTCTCAATGGGATGTACGCCAGGAGAACTGCTATGAATATGAATACTATTATGCTAGGTAAGATTGGTGGGTAATTAAACATTGAAAGGTTTAGACCAAATATGATCAGGAATGCTACGGTAACACCCATCAGTGCTTCTCCAGCGATCATTCCAGCGGTGAGAAGAAGTCCTGTTCTTATAATCTTTTCTTTTGGTTTAACGTCAGTCTGTTTAATCGCCAATTCCCAATCGCTGATCTCTTCTTCAGCAGCAGAACCGTATTTCTTTGCAATGACTTTATCTGTAAAGTATCTAACTATACCACCAAAGAATATAGGTGTACTCAAAGTGAATGGTAGATATATACCAATAGCAACTGGTAAAACCGGTAAACCTATCAAAATTAATACAAACGCTAATACCATCCCTGCGACAACAAACGGCCAAACCATCTCTCCACCAAGAACACCTTTAACTATACCTTGCATGAGGAATGCTTGTGGCGCTGGTAAGCTTGGGCTACCTATATGATATGCTTGGTCAAGCGCCTGGACAATTATTGCTAGTATAGGAGCTGCACATGCCACGCCGATGATTTCAGCTATCTGCTGATTTCTTGGTGTAGCACCAATCATCTGACCACATGTCAAAGATTGTAGCACATCACCAGATATAGCTGCAGCGCAGCAGATAACAGCAGCTATGAGAATTGCTACACCATATGCACCAGTTCCACTAATTCCAAAACCTAATAAAATTAAGCAGGTTATAAGCAAAACTGAAACAGTTACACCAGATATCGGGTTATTAGATGAACCTAGTATACCTGCCATATAACCAGCGATTGCACTAGCTATGAAAGCAAAGAAAACAGCAAAAACAGCCATTAAAATAGAAACAATCCACAAACCAGATATCATACCATAAATCAAAGCTATCGGTATAGTAAGTATACCAATTAAAATGAATACGAGCTTAATATTTACATCTCTATCTGTCCTCTTTTTAACCTCACCCTGACCGCCTCTAATACCATGAACAGCTTCCTTGATTCCACTAGCAAGGTTCTTTCTGAGTTTAAATATAGTATATAGGCCGCCGACTACCATCGCCCCAACACCAATGTATCTAATGTATTTCCCCCATATCTGGAAGAAACCCCAAATCTGAGCGCCTATCTCTAGATTACCATTGCCAAAAGAAAGTGCATCAGCAATATCACCTGGGCTGATAGGAGTTGGTAAACCTGTTGCGAGTGCTATAAGAGGGGCAAGTATAACCCATCCAAGTAAACCACCAACGAAAACAAAAGCAGCAATCTTCGGTCCAATGATCCAACCAACACCTAGCAAAGCAGGTGATGCAGCTAACCCTCCATATAAAACCCCTGGTTTTTCCCCGCCACCAATGCTGTATTTACCTATGTTAGCTATACCATGGAGTGCACCACTAAACATGTTAAGTGCAACTTGACCGAATTTAAATAAGGCAGCAATGAGAGCACCAACAAGAAGCCAGATACCACTAACTTTACTTCCATCTTTCTTGGCTTTCTCAGAGGTTTCACCACCAACAGTTGTTGTGAGAACAGCAGCAACAGCTACTCCTTCTGGGAAAGGTAAATCTGTTTTGATAATCATAGCGCGCCTAAGTGGTATCATCCATAGAACACCAAGAGTACCACCAAGGAAAGCAATCACTGTTGTCTCAAACCAATGAACATCGCTCCAAGCCCCTATAAGAACGAGAGCAGGTATAGTAAAAATAACACCTGCTGCAAGTGCTTCTCCAGCAGCAGCACCCATCATACCAAGGTTAACCTCAAGTATAGTCCCTTTAAAAGGCCTCAAAAATGCAAAGGCCATAACTGCACCAGGAATAACAGCTGATACAGTCATACCCGCATACATACCAAGATATGCGTTTGCTGCACCAAGAATAACAGCGAGGATAGCACCAACCAAAACAGCTTTCAATGTCAGTTCAGGTATAATTTTACTAGCTGGTATAAATGATTTGAAATCTTCTCTTGACGACATGTATATTACCTAATAAAATAATATCTTATATTATTTATAAAACTATCGGTACAAATAATACCCCTTTTATATATAATAGGTTTAAATACACATATGATAAGATTGTATAATGAGATTATTATAAATCTAAGGAGTAACGCAAAATACCTGCCATACCACCAAATGCTCTAAAAAGCGAATCACCTTCTTCACTATCCTGAGATATGAGATAAACACTGCAACCTGTTTTCTCTGCGATATCAGACAACTCATCAATTAAATCTATCTTTTCAACAATCTCCATAGGAATAGATGAATTACATTTAGGGCAAGCAGGTTTAACAAAATTATTTAAAGCATCCTCATCAAGGGTTCTATCCTCAATATGACCACAAGATGGGCATTTAATTTTAACTCTATATTTCCTAAGGTTTTCTGAGAGTAACAAAGTGTCTAAGACACTCATCTCCAAAGCTTTACGTACCTGCTGTTCACCATAAACAGCGAGACTTTTATCGTTTTTTGTTATTTCCTGGAGGAACTGCTTCATGATCTTTTTTTCTTTCGCAATTTTTAAGTCGGTCATGGTTTCTGCTGCAGCAGCAACCAACTCCTTCAAACCATATTCATCAGTATAACCTGTATCAAAAATACCTATAATCTTCTTCTGAACCTCATAATGCAAGTAACCCTCGTCAACAAAATATTGTTTAGTCGGACCAGAACCGCCAACAATTATGCCCTTTAGTTTTTCTTCTGCTCTAAATATCTCACTTGCTCGCTCACCACATTTAACAAACCACTCATGAGCAGCTATCTCAGTTAGTCTTTCAAAACGCCGCTGAGATTGACCACCCCTACCATGTTTACCAGGGACCTGCGAAGTCATATAACGAAGCAACTCAACTCGGTTGCCTCTAAGCATACCAATAGTGCATTCTCGCCTATCCATCAATAAAAGCCCATATATTTCTTGCTCAGAAAACATCTGCTCCAAAGGCTCGGTATAAAACGTGGAATCGCATCTATATAGAAAAGTAATAACAGGCAGAGGAGGCTCTATAACATAGGCAACCATCTCTGTCTGATCACTACCAACACTCTTATGACCGACAAACATAGCAAGACCATTTTCTGGTGGTTTCTTAAAAGGCTTAAGCCTGTTCATTATAGACTCTATAGCAGAAACTACGTTTTTCCTAGTGGTTTTTGATTTTATGTTCTGTGACTGAGAATACTCGTTTCTGAGATAAGACATGACATCAAAAATCTGTTTTGTTGGCGGTATATACAAAGAGATTAACTCTGTATGCCTACCTCTGCATGACTTAAGCTCCTCGATTTTTCGTTTAAGATCATATGTTTGTCTCTGTGTCAGCTCAGTCATTTTTTGTTTTCCACCTTTCTAACATCCATTATTCAATTTAACATCTTTTAAAATTTAAATTATTTAGGTTGTTACAAAGCAAATAGTTCTCCGTTACCAGGTGTGTAAACCTCTGCGAAATCAGACATGGGTTTAACAAGCGCCTCTCTGTTATCGCTGTGGAATAAAACTATCTTCTTTGGGTTGCATCGTCTAGCAAACTCTACTAGCTCACTATGCCCTGCATGAGCAGAGAAATCAAAATACTGGACCTCGCATTGCACGTCTTCAGTGACACCATAAAAATCTAGTTTATGTTTATCCATAAGAAGTCTACCATTTGTCCCCTCAACCTGATAACCTGTTAGTAGAACCGCACTTTTCTTGTCGTTTTTCAACTTATTCATGTACCATAAAACAGGTCCACCATCAAGCATACCACTAGATGTCAATATAACCTCTGATTTCAACGCTAGTTTTCTACCATGATCTGAGTGTATTAGGTTTACCTCGTTAAATGCTTTTTTAAGATCAGCTACGTTCCTAAGTTCTTCTCTGTGTTTCAAAAAAATCTTTGTGACTTTTTTACCCATACCATCAAACCATATATTGTATCCAGAGTTTCTTAGTACCATGAGAAGTTCTTGGCTTCGTGAAACAGCAAAAGCAGGGATAACAGCAACACCTCCTCTGCCTACGACCTCATCGATTTTATCGAGAAACATTTTTTCTAGTTCACTACGCTTTGGATGTTCCCTACCAGCGTATGTGCCCTCAATGAATAGAATGTCACAACCCACTGGTTTTGCTCCCTTTACCAGCCTGGTATCTATAACATTCATATCGCCTGTGAAAAGAATCTTCTGGGAACCTGTTAACTCGAACATTAGTGAACCAGGTATATGCCCAGCTGAATGAAAACGGATCTCACTGTCTTCCCCGATTTCTCTTCTTTGGAATGGTGATACGTTTACAAAACTGTGTTCAGCATCCTTTATATCATTCCTATCAAAAGGAATGGAGTAACCATCTATCTTAGCAACCTTTATAGAGTCTTTAAACAGCAAATCACCGATTATTGCCGTAAGCTCAGTTGCAAAAACACTTAGATCACTCCTTGAGCACAGCCAGGGTATCATACCAGAATGGTCAAGATGCGCATGGGACAATAATGCTAAATCTACTGGTGGTGGAGGAAGCGGGTAACCAGGTGGTTTAGTAGGGGACATACCATACTCAAACAATAGTTTCATGCCATCCACCTCTAACACCAGAGCTAAGCTGCCTATCTCGCCGCTGCCACCAAGAAACTGAATTTTAATATTATTATTATTCATCTAAAATCAGAGGGGGAAAAGTAAACAAGAGTTGATTAATGTTTTGCTCTTGATCTTTTATTTTGACTTTAAGAACTGATTCTTCTCTACCAACAATTATAACCTTAGTG
>JARYMC010000056.1 GCA_029907305.1 Candidatus Thermoplasmatota archaeon | reverse complement strand
AGAGTAAAAATAGCTAGTTGGGGGAGGCTAGAAGAGAACAGTTGTTCCAGTTTTATAATTATGCAAAAGGTCTATTTTTTTCATAATCTTGTTAATCAAAGTGTAAACTGTTATTACGAGAAGCGAAACAAAAATCATGAAAATATACTCTTCTATCGGCATACCAAAAATGTTACCAATTGTTTTATCCTGAGAAAAGCTCCAAATACCTAATCTAACTGAGATTTGATCCCATATAACACCTATTATAAAAAGAGCAATAATTGATATTAGGAGATTTTTGAAATTGATGCTTTTTCTGAGAAAATACAATAAAACCAGTGAGGGTATTATGGCAAAAACTGTCATCAATAAAAGGTATTCATACATATTAAGAAAGAACGAAACCTAGTTAATAAAATCTTTTAGGCTATTATTGTTAGAAATGAGAAACCAAAAGCGAAAACAAAATATGTTGTATACATCAAAGTCCAAGCAGGGGTATTTTCAAAGAATCTGCTTCTCTTTTCTTCAAACATCAAACGAAATACAAAAAAACCTGGTATAGCCAAAAAAGTTAGAAACATTAAACTCTCGTTTAACACTCCATTGTTGACTAATATAGGGATTATCACAAATGGGAAAAACATAAATGGTAGTGATAACAAAGCTGCTTTTTTTACTCCAAACGTGTTTACAAGTGTGTGTACACCTGTTTTTTTATCAGCATCACTATCCAGTATATCTTTTGTGGATGAACCTCCTATAAGGAATAACATAGCTATCAAAGCTATTGATAGCGGCAAAGATTCAAGTGGATTTCCAAAAACACTCCATGAAGCGAGTATACCAAGTAAACCTCTTGGTACAGCCACCCAGATTTGATTTAAAAACAGATGGTTTTTTAGCTTAGGTGGTAGTGAATAGGTTATTGTAAATAATGTTATCAGAAGAATAAAAACTGTGAAAATAAAACCTACATATAATGCTAGTGAAAACGATAGAAGGTAAAGTATAATAGAGATGATTTTTGCTTCGAGGATGGTTATTATTCCTGTTGGTATTGGTCGGTATGGTTTTGATATTTTGTCTGTTTCAACATCTGTTAGTTGATTCAAAGTGTTTGATGCACTGTTTAGTAGAGCCAATGAAAAACTAGCAGGGATTATAGTTTTAATTAACATTAGGAAAAGATCATCTGTTTTTCCGTTATGAAAGAAACTAGCTATCATTATACAAGTTGATACAATAACAGGTGCTAGGAGTGTAAACGGGCGAATCAAATCAACAACGCCTTTGACTCGTTTTTTAAGTCTAGGTATATTCATTTTTTCTCTCCAATTATACTAGCAATTCTGTATCTTATACAATATAAAGCTTGTTTGACAGTTGTTACCAAAAAATTATAATTTAAATTATAAGGAAAAAAACGGAGATTAAATTTTATTTGTTTGTAGTGAACTGGTTGCAGATTGCTGCGCAATACCACCTAGTTGCTCATTAGGTTGATTACTAGAACTATTTTGAGATAGCTGAGTGTCACTCTGTTGATTTTGTTGCTGAATATTTTGTTGTTGATTGGTTTGGCTGTTTGAATTAAACAATGAGGACCCTGAATATTTAAACTGGACAGCTGGGTCTCCAAATAAGTTTAACTCATAGTAGACATACCTCATTAGGTCTTCATTTATCCGCCAAAGGTTGTCTTCTTTTGAGTCCTGATTCGCTTTACTAATCACTGTTATATTCTCACCGAACACTGCGTCCCAGAACTCTCTATTATAGTGTTGCGAAGGAGCATTGGTGGTTAAATCTGTTCCGACCCCATTTCTGGAATTCCATATACCAGCAAACGCACCATGAGCGGTTTTTATAGTGAAATATTCAGCGATACACTCCCTATGAAATGAAAAATAACCAGCCATACAACCTTGGGAGTAAATAAAACAAAATTTATCATTTTTTATCATATTAACTTTAGGATATAAAGGCGATACACCCAGGGAAAAGTAAGGAACACGTATTTTCATATTTATATATTGATTAGAATGCCCCACATGATTTATTATATGAACATTGTTATTTATTTTATGGATAAGAGTTAATGGTGACCATAGACCATACATTTTATCAATATCAAATTCTGAGGTTGGAAAACCAATGGTTTTATATCCATGTTTATTTGAACAATTTACTAGTTCCTCCATGTATAGACCGCCAAATCCAAACCCGAGAAATTCACCAACTAATAGAACCTTTTTCAAATAGCTATCATTTGAATCAGAGTTCATATATGCTATAGTTTTAGATACAAAGTTTTGGACTTCAATTGCATTGTCGGTACATGCTCTACCAACATAAACCTCAGCAAATAGATTAACATCACCACCGTTTTCGCCATCATTGGGTTCACCAAAATTCTTATCACAGTCACTGTTAAATGATCCATAAATACAGGCGTAATAAAGATCAGAGGGTATTTTTTCAAAATAAAGCCTAGGGTATTTTAGTTCTCTTACAGGAACTATGTTTATGTCACCATCATTATCATCAGCATCACCACCAAGAAGAACATAATCTACCCCAAAATTAGCATAGGCGTCTCTAATGAAATTCCTTATTTTAGCCTGGGTGTCATTAAAAAGTGATAAACCAGATGTGACAGGGGTTTTTATAAAAGGATTACTAGGATTAGCATCACCCCATTTACCAGCAACCCAATAATCAGGATCATTAACAATGTCCTCTACTGTTTTTATTAACGTAATAGTTCCACTAGCATTATGTGCATCTGCCAATGGAACATAATACTCTTTTAATGCCTCTGTAGTGATAATAACAAGATCATAGTGGTATTGGATATCAAGAGGTAAAAATTCTGGCTCTGAGGTATACATATCAACAACATCTGGGTTGTCAACTTTCTTCATCACCTCTTCTCTGTCTTTTTCCAACCCCCTATAAACACTATTATACTCTGCATCATTCTCTGTCTCAACATTAACTATTAAATTGGGGTAATAGAAAAGCTCACCACAAGAGGGTATATACTGGACAGGATTTAACTTCAAAATGAGAATATTATATCCCCTAAAATTGTATGTACCAACCTCAGTATATAGCTCACCAGGAAATATATCAGTTGAAAAATAAATATTTTCATCAGGAACAAACATCGGCTTATTATTGTTGTCAGAAATTGGAAAACGTTCTGCAACTGGTCTGATGTTAAACCCAGAACCCAAACTTACAACTTCATCATATGTAACGACTATCTCATTTACTTTTTTACCTTGCGGAAGTAAAATATATGCACCTTTTGCAGGTAAACTTGGTTCACCAGGATTACCACTAAGAGAAGTACCATCGATAGTAACCTCATCATATATACTGCCATAAATATCTACAGATTTAACAATCGGCGTTTCAAATGAATAAGCAATAACAATATGGTTATTGCTGCTTTGATTTTCTCTAGCATTAAACACCGAAGGCGATGTTATCAAAAATATGCTTATTAGCAACGTCGAAATTATCTTTTTCATATATCAAATTCCCCCAGTATTATCCGGTATTAATATTATGAAGGATTAAAAGATTTTTATCTTTATTATATTTAACCCTTTATAAACATTACTTTATTATCAAATATTTTGTTAAATCTTGGATAATATTAATTATAAAGAAAAAACATATTCAGATATCAAAATCGTGGTATAATATGTCAAAATTTAGAGGATTCATAGCGATAGATATTGAATCAAACAAAAAACTAGTTGATTTTGAAAATGAAATAAAAAAAATAGGAGCAGACCTTAAACTTGTGGAACCAGAAAACATCCATATAACACTAAAATTCCTAGGAGACACAGAAGAGATGCTGATAAACGAAATGGAAAAAATAATAAAAAATTCAGTAAAAGAAACCAAACCTTTCAACATCCAATTAAAAGGAACAGGTGTCTTTCCAAATCAAAACTACATAAAAGTCGTCTGGATAGGAATACAAAACAGTGAACCAATAGCAGAAATAGCAAAAAAAATAGATGAACAAACCTCAAAAATAGGTTTCGAAAAAGAAAAAAGAGGTTTCTCACCACATCTAACAATCGCGAGGGTGAAAACAGCAAAAAACAAAAAAAAACTATTACAGGTTTTAGAAAAATATAGAGATATTGAATTCGCGGATATAAAAGTAGAAACAGTTAAACTAAAGAAAAGTGATTTAACACCAAAGGGACCCATCTACACGGATCTAAAGATAATAAAAATATGATTATTTGGTGGTGAACAAGATATACAACTGGTTAATCATAATTGGTTCAATTCAACTAGTATTGATAGTAATAAGCTTGTTTTTTCTCACACCAAAAAAAATCTTTAAAAAAACTGCGAAAGAATACTTCGATCTTTTCAAAAAAAATGCTATCCCAATAAGTATCATCCTAGCTGTTGTGTTATTTCATTTAATAGAAGTTAAAACCATAGACGTGATAACCACAGAAATTGTTGGAACAGATTTCGCGCCAACGATTAAAAGCATAGAAGGCAATTTTGTAGCATCATTCTCACAGTATTGGACACCAGTCTTAGTCTCATTCTTCGTATTAATTTACATAGCAGTTTATCCATTCACACTATGGTTCTCGCCATTATATTACATTATAGCAGATGAAAAACAAGCGATGAAAACACTTGCATATGGACTACTAATAATATACATCGTAGCCTTGCCATTCTACCTGTTTCTACCAGTAACAAACGTATACGTGTTCAACAACTTGGGATCGGCACTAGAAAACACAATACCAACTGTGGAAAACTTTTTTTATGCTGTAACAACAGAAAACAACTGCCTACCCTCATTACACACAGCTATGACCATTCTAATAGCTTACTCGATGAGTTTAACAAAAAACAAAAAACTAACCTATCTAACATATTTCACTATGATAACAGTAATAATAGCAATAATGTACCTGGCAATACACTGGATAATAGATATAATAGCCGGTGCGTCTTTAGCGATAGCAGTAATATTCATATTAAGATACACTATGAAGAAAAAAGAATGGAGCAAAACAAAATGATAAATGCTAGTGCCATAGAAAAAAAAGTCTTACAAAAAATCACACCAACCAATAAGGATAAAAAAAGGATACAAAAAATAATAGAAGAGCTTAAAAAAAATGTACAAAAAGAATTAACAAAAAAACAGTTACCAGCAAAAATAGAGTTAGTTGGATCAACAGCAAAAGACACCTACCTGAGAAACAACCTAGACATAGACATGTTTCTATTATTCCCAACTAGTTACCAAAAAAAAGAGATAGGAAGACATGCTATAAACATTGGTAGAAAAATACTAAAGAAAACAGAGGAATGCTACGCAGAACACCCATATATAAGAGGGTATTACAAAAACATAAAAACAGAGATAGTACCATCATATCAGATAGAAAAACCTTCACAAAAACTATCAGCAGTAGACAGGACACCACTACATACAAAATATGTTATAAAAAACCTGAAACAAACACAAAAAAGAGAAGTAAGGCTACTAAAACAATTCATGCGTGGCATAGGATGCTATGGGGCAGAGGCAGAAATAGAAGGCTTCTCAGGATACCTATGTGAAATACTAATCATAAGATATGGTTCATTCAAAGAATTAATAAAAAACGCTAAAAACTGGGAAACAAAACATACGATAACGTTAACAAACCAAAAACATCCAGATTTTGACGCACCACTAATATTCATAGACCCTGTGGACAACAACAGAAACGTTGCCTCAGCTGTTTCAAAAGAAAAATACGAGTTGTTTATAGAAGCATGTAGAGAATACGACAAAAAACCACGTATAACGTTTTTTTTCCCAAAAAAAACAAAACCATGGAGTCTTAAAAAAATAAAGGAAGAAATCAAAAAACAAAACCATAAATACATAGGGTTAAAACTTGATAAACCAGATATAATACCAGAGAACCTATATCCACAGATAAGAAAAGCAATACGTTCAATAAAAGAATCATGTGAGAGAAATAATTTTACAATATACAAAACATCCTTCTGTTTAGAAAACAAAAAAATACTGATAATCCTAGAGACAAAAAAAGAGTCTCTATCTCCGACGATGATACATGTTGGACCACCTTTGGAACTAAAACAAAACGCTGAGGATTTCATAAAAAAATGGGTGAATAACAAAAGGGTTGTTAAGAAACCTTATGAGAAAAACGGTAAACTCTACGTTGAAATCAAAAGGGAATACACGAAGCTAGATGAATATCTTGAAAATCAAGTTAAAAATTTAAGCCTTGGTAAACAACTTGAAAAAAGCAAACAAAAAGGATACAAGATTATGGGACAAGAGGAACTATTAACAGAGGATCTTAGGGTTTTCTGGACTGAGTATCTGGATGGGAAAAAACCTTGGGAACGCTGAAAAAACCTCAAATTTATATATCTAAGACCGTTGATATTTTAGTTAGATGAAGACGCTGGGTGTTTACACAAAGGATTTTTCTTTGTACCATGATTTATTAAAGATACTTAAAAAAAGAAATGTACCATATGTTTCACTAACATCAATAGATAATATACCTAGTAGGATCGGGGTTATACTAACCTCGAATAGGGAGATACATGACATAAAATCCCAGAATGTCATTGCAGCAGATGCATATGACAGTATAGATCATGCTGTGGATCTTGCTATGCAGATGCTAATTGGAAAAGAACTGTATTCTAAGGTTTATATTGGTATAGATCCAGGTGACCAACCAGGTGTGGCTGTTGTAGGAGATGATATTCTACTGCAGAAAACATGTGTTGAAACACCTGAGAAGGTGGCGGTTATAGTGAAACGTTTTATAAGAGAATACCCTGCGGTTGAAACTCTTATACGAATTGGTGATGGATCTACAATCACTAGGAATAGGATAATAAACTCCTTAATCCCACTCAAGACTCCTATAGAAATTGTTAATGAAGCTAAAACAACCTCTTCGCAAAAAACAAAAACAATTAGACCTGAGAGGGACAGCGAAGCAGCTGCAGCAATAGCTTTGTTAACAGGCGGTAAAGTACAGAGACGTCTGCTACTAGAACCAACAAAGGGAGACATTAGAAATGTTCAGGAGCGTAGCAGACAATTAACCAACGGCAGGTTTTCTATATCAGCAGAAACCGCCATGAAAGTTCTAAGAGGAGAGATAAGCCTAAAAGAGGCTGTGGAATCAGAGAAAAACCGTAAAAGCAGTAGACCCGAAGGCAAAAATATGAGAAAGAACAACAAATTAACAGAAGAGAAATAATATAAAACATCTAAGAAATTCGAATATATCCTGATCTTAATTATGAGAAGGTTTCTTTTTCTTCTTTTTTCGAGGTACTTTTATCCAAAAATATTTGTCAACTACTCTAATCTCAGATATTTTGCATACGGGATTAATATTCCTGCAATGCTTGATTGTTTCTTTGCGGCTCTTATTTGATAAAATAAAATATTTCGTTGCTTGCATGAAGGTATAGTATCCTATAGGACTTGTGTTGATACTTTTTGAAAATAATTTTATCTGCTTGCAATCCTTGTTTACTGTTGAAAGGATATCATTATCCCACATAGGGAAAAACTTTGGTGCTATAAGATGAAGTACTTTAGTAGCAGCTACAGGACCAATACATTTTTTAATAGATTCATAACAATCAATAATTTGTTTTTTGTTTCTGCTTTTTTAATACTCTTATACAAAAGATTTTCATCTCTAAATGAATCCAAAACATGACTCTTATTTCTTAAAACATTCATTAATTTCTTTTTCCATTTTTTATCTTGATTAAGAACTCTTGCCATAGTCCCCCAATTGATTAAAAAGGTTTGAATAGGGCCTTCAATATCTGTAGAATCAATATCATTTAGTCTTACTTTTTTCATACCGTTAATACAATTTTTATAGAGAGTATTTTCGTTAAATCCTTCATCTTTTTCATAATCTTTTACTAAAGTGTCTTTAATCATTTCTCCAGTAGCATTTATTAATTTCATGGTAATCAATCATCAAGATTCTTTTATGAACTAAACTAATCACTAATTATAAATCAAATGAATATAAGTATTACCACTCTTTTTTAGAAATTATCAAAATCCTTTCTTTCTTCCTTTTTTAAGAAGGAAATCTTCTTTTTCCGATCTGTTAAGAGTTGTACCAAAAACTTTGGTAATTTGTTTTAATTCCTGGAAACTGATAATCTTCTTACCATGTAGTTTATCGATAAATGCTCGTGCAGCTGCATCCTCTCTTCCTTCAAGATAAAGGATATGCTTATTGTAAATCTTTATTCTATGGACACTTGGAAAATACTTATGCAAGTGGATATACCGGCTCTGTGGATCACTACATTCAGCAAAACAGTATCCTTTCGTAAGTAATTCCTGGAGCATATCAAGTGTTTTACCACGTATCCCTGGCCATCCGATGTTTCTATTAGGAATGTCTTTTGTCCAATAATAAACGGTTGATGTTGAAATATCAAGCTCTTTTGCTATCTGATACTTGGTTTTTCCACTGTTAATCTTGCGTCTAATCCATGCTCTTTTCGCTGGAGAAATATATACGGGATTTCGTGTCATTACTAACGAGTGTAGGAAGTTATATAAAAAGATAATTGAAAATTAGTGAATTTCATCTTCGATTTCTAGCAATCTATCTGACTGGTGTAGATTTCTCTAACTACAAAGGACATTATTTAAGGTAAATATATTCCTTGCTGATGGGATCCATAGCGATTTTTTCTCCAGTTAACCTAGCATCATAACCTGGATACCCATAGACCCCTGCAGTTGGATCTAAAACTACGCAATTCTTGTAGTCTATTTCGTAAGAAGTAATGGTTTGATTTTTGAACATCTCGTAAAATGATGGATGAAAATAAAACATGATATTTACAGTGATGGTAGCATCTCCCAAGTTATTATTGCACAAGATTATTCCCCCATATTTATCTAAATAAGAAGCGATCCCTTTGAAATTTAGTACATTCTCTCTTTCATACTTTGGATAATGGTTAAAAGTTTTTCCTTCTGGACATAGATCAAAATCTTCTCGTGAAGGAACTACATAGAAATGCAACGGCTTGTCCGAAACAATATCATAGCTTATGTTTAGATAATCTATAGGAGAAACAAATGATGAACCATTTCCTCCATAATACCAATTATTATACCCTTTAAGAGCAAATGTTTGATTAAATTCCTGTCTAATATTTCCTCCCCAATCCTTTTCAACTTGCGTGGTGAGTGATTGTTCAACATAGGTCCAAAGTGCATTTGTATCAACATCTGAAGCAAGACAATACGCATGATTTTCTGTTAAAACGAGATACGTTTTAATGCCAATGTTTTCCAACAAAGAACTCAGCAAAATTGCAAGATCTTCACAATCTCCACCTTTTATTTGCATTGTTTCTTGGGGAGTTTGAATAAGTTCAGTTCCTGTTGGATCGCTTATATAATTATAATTTTCTACAACATACCTATATACAGCATTAATCTGACATTCTTTATCCCCTGAAAGGCAACTGTCCCTTATGATAGAGTTTGCATATGATCTTAATGTTATATTATTTGTAACAATTTTGTTAATGTAGGGTTCTGCTCGTTGGATGATTGGATCAATATAATAGACCTCTTGCGAAATAACAATTTTTAACCCATAACACATACCCCTCTACATCGGATGGGATGTAGAGATGTTGACCTATGAAAAATTATCAAGAAAGCCAAAGATGTTTCACACATTCACCGGACTAACACCCAAAGAATTCGACAAAATATATAAGCAATTGGAACAGCGATACCCTCAGTATGAACAGAAACGATTGACTCGAAAGAAGAGAAAACGAGCAATCGGTGCAGGAAGACCCTATAAACTCCCGCTCAAGGAACGAACAGTGATGCTGTTGATGTACTATAGACTGTACATCACCTACAGTCTCCTTGAATATCTCTTTGATCTGGACCAAAGCAACGTCTACCGGAATATTGCTCTCATTGAACCAGTGCTTAAAACCTGCATTCCGATACCAGAGA
>JARYMC010000055.1 GCA_029907305.1 Candidatus Thermoplasmatota archaeon | reverse complement strand
GTATGTTCTATGATCTATTTCAAAGTAAAATATTGTTCAAGAGATGATTCTTCGACTCATTTCGGGATGTAGCCTATATTTCAATAAAAATGTTATAATCTCTTACTATTATAATAACAGAATATGCTGGCACACGAGTTTATATTTTTGATGGCTCTTCCCCACGAATTATCGGACTACCAGATATGAACAGCATGAAGGATTCCTCAAATCATGATTCAAGGGGAAAGATGACTTATGTGAGTCGTTTTGTCCGATGATTTAAGGACATGAGCCTTTTTGATTTAACTACTATGGTTGACCAGGTTCTCATAAGTTAGACAAAAGTTTTAAATAAACATTTCTCTTCCATAGCCTCTACCAATCAGAAGAATCGGTGTAAAATATTATGGCAAAAAGCATCTATGACTATATAACAGACCAATGGAAAAAACATGATACATCATATCAAACGCCGCAGCATCAAAGGATGATACAGTGGAGACGAGAAGAAAACTTTCTCCGAGTAGAAAAACCGCTTAGATTAGACAGGGCTAGATCACTGGGTTACAAAGCCAAGCCAGGTTATATTATAGTGCGGGCTAGGGTGCGGAGAGGTGGTCTTAGAAAACACAAAATAAAAGGTGGTAGAAAACCATCTAAAAAAGGTATAAATAAGATCACAGCAGCAAAGAGTACACAACGTATTGCTGAGGAGAGAACAGCAAAACGCTACCCTAACATGGAGGTTTTGAACTCATACTGGGTTGGCGATGATGGTAGTTACCACTACTATGAGGTTATACTGGTTGATCCTGTGCACCCAGCTATCACAAAAGACCCAAAAATAAACTGGATATCAAATGCTTCTAATACTAGAAGGGTTTTACGTGGTAAAACCAGCGCTGGTAAAAAAGGTAGAGGATTACGTCATAAGGGAAAGGGTGCTGAAAAGGTTAGACCCAGTAAACGTGCTAAACAAAAGTAAGGAAAAAAATTTGAGTATTTTTTTGTCAATTATATTTTAGTGTTTGTTTTATAATGGGTGTTGCAAAGTATTTAAGTGGTAATTGTATTGGGTGGTTTACTATATGATTTATTGGCATCACAACATCGAGTGTTGTCCAGTTGCTTTCGGCACCATGGGTGTCTCTGGCTTTTGCTTTAACTTGGTATGTGCCTTGTTCGCTCCAGCTATGAGATGTTGTTTTTTGTTCACCTGAATTATAGGGGCCTATCCAGCCGCTGTTTGTTCCGTCTCCCCAGTTAACATAGTAGTAGACTTGATCATCATCTAGGTCTGTTGTTATAAGTGAATAAATGTATGTTGTTCCTGATTGCCCATTTGTTTCTCCTGATATCTCTGGTGCCTCTGGCGGATGGTTTTCAAAAATAGCGGTCGTTAAATCAGGGTTGCCCCATAGTGCGCCCCACTCAAAAGTCTCATACTTGAGGTAGGCCCATAGATTGGATGTGTACATTTTAGTTAAAGACCATTGGTGAGCCTGACCTTGTGTAAATTCTCCTGATGTAACACAACTTGTGAAGTAATAATCAAATGATTGGCTAGAGCCGCTATTTGGGTTATTCCAACCTGGCATCCCCAAAGCAACTTTTGTGGCGCCAAGGAAACCTACAGCGCCTTGCTTAAGCATTGCTTGACCAATATTATATTCATCAGTATCAGAGTTGCTGCAAGCATCTGCAAAAATAATCGAGGGATAATTATCGTTAAGATGGAGGCATGTATCGGTGTTAACGAACTCTGTCATGGAAGGATGATATCTAACGCAGGAGGTAGGTGATCCATGACCTGCCCAGTCAACAAATGCATATGTACCATTTGACCATATATTCTTCACATTATCATAAGTGATGTCATAATCCATGGTGTAGGTAGAATAACCTTGTTCATACATCCGTGTTCTCGTCCAGTTTGACATCCAAGGGTTGTTACTAGGGTTTGTTTTGTATTCCATAAGTACAGCATTATCAGTCCGCGGATTCGGGTCATTATCCCAGAAGAACGCACCGAGAAGAAGGATATTTTTCTTAAAACCAGGATCATTATTCTGCTCATAGGTAACTGATTTCTCACAAATATGAGCAACAATAGATGGATCACTCCATGGGATACGCCCGACACTTACTTCACCATAGAAATCAATAGGATCTGAATTCTCACCCCATCTATGATCACCATCAGCATCCCAGGATTGACTATCTGGTAATGTTAACTCCGCATAATAGAAATCAGTTTCTGGTTTTCCATAACCTAAATCCTGCCAACAGCGACGCATAGGAATATCGTCACGATGCCCAATGATACAAACATCTGTGATGCCCCATTGACTAGAAGGATATTTATCTCTTAAGAAATTTCTAATTTTCTCAGCAAGATCATAACCATTATAATTAGTGTTTATCCAAGATGTTGTAACGACATTAACATTTCTACCCTTTGTAGTCTCCCAATCCACCAAAGAAGAAACAGAGGAAGTCAACGAATCAAGTGTTATAATTACATAATCATATAATGCACGACTACCCTCCTCATTAGTTGTATACCAGCTTTGTGCTTGATCATAGTTATAAACAATGTTTTTTGCTTGTTTCTCCGCACGGTCGATATCATCAACTATTACATTCTCAGCAGATGATCCCCTGGGTAGCATGTAACTAATATAAACCTTGACATTAGGATGATAAACCAACTCGCCAGACAAAGGATAATAAGTAAACGGTGTAAACCTAACATCTACAAGATTATATTTCCTATAACCAGAGGTCTGAACAAACTCAACCACTGAAGAAGGATACGGATTATTGCTACCATAAGTTGATCTATAATTCTCTTCATATCTTTTCAGCTCTTGCTCGTAGATAACAGGATTTTCATCGCCGATAACACGGGGTAGAGACACAGATGGAACATTATATGTACCAGGTAAAACCACACTACCCAGTGTATCAAAATGGATTTCTTTGAACTGTGCACCAGGCGGTATAGCAACAGAGAATATCTTCGATGGTAAACTAGGCTTACCAGGAATAAGCAAACACCCGAAATCCTCTACATACAACTCATCACCATTATCAGTTTTTTTAACCTCGTAACCACCAGCTGGAATATTTACAACAACCACGCCATCCACAGTTTTAAACAAAAAATTTTTAGTATTTACAGATGCACCTACAAATACACTACCTATCATCAGCGTACAAACTAAAAAAACCACTAAGCCTCTTTTCATAAATCAATTTTCACCTCTAAATTAACATCTGTTAATACAGGGATGTGTTATTAAACTTCCGCAAAAAAAAAAACATTATCTGACAACCATCACAGGTTTATAGGCATACTGAACAACCTTATTAGCAACACTACCAATAAGAAAATGCCCAATTTCACTAGTGCCCCTACTACCAAGTACAATTAAATCAACGTTCAACCTGTTTGCAACATCAATAATTATAGTAGCAGCATCCCCCTCCTCAACCATACCAGTAACATCAAAATCATGGGGGCCAATATCTCTAATAGCATCGTTGATAAGATTCTCAGCTTTTTTTCTCAACTTCTTATAGATTTCATTGTCCAAAAAAACTTTTTCAGAGGGACTAGGCACAACAGCTAAAAGAATGAGTTCCCCATACTCATCAATTAAACTCATGGCCTTATTCAAAGCCAACTCAGAGCCTTCAGAGCCATCAAAACACACAAGTATCTTTTTCATAATACCCTATTTTTTCCTCCAAATAGGACCATCACGTGTATCCTGAATCTCAAAACCTATATCTAAAAGCTCCTTTCTAACCTTATCTGCCAAACCCCAATTCTTGTCCTTTCTGGCTTTCTCTCTAAAACCTATTATCGTTTCCATAAGATTTTTTATACTAGTTTTTTTAATTTTTTTATCATATTTTGAAACAACGTTGTATAATCTTTCCAACAAAACAGGATCTTCTGAAGCATCTTTTCTATAACTAGTTGGTTGGAATAAAGTCAAAACACCACCAAGTTCAACCAAGACATCAAGCGCATGTCTACATAATTCCCTGCTAGGATTTTTGTTCTCCTCAAAAAACCTGTTACTATTGTTAACAAAATCAAAAAAAACAGCGATAGCCTGTGGGGTGTTAAAATCATCATCCATTGCATCCTCAAACTTTTCCTTAAAATCATTGATTGCATCTAAATATTTTTTTTCTGATGATGTCAAACTTTTAACATCGAACTTATTTGATGAAACATTTTTGCATAACCCTTCGATTTTTTCTTTCAGACGACGTATCCGTTCTAACCCCTTCTCAGCGTCACTGAGAGCTTTATCGTTGAAATCAGGTGGGCTACGATAATGTGTCTGAGCAAAAAAGAATCGAACAACCTCAGAATCCCATTTACCCAAAAGATCACGAATGTTAACAATGTTACCGAGAGACTTAGACATCTTTTCCCCATTAATCGTCAGAAGACCGACATGCATCCAATATTTAGCAAAACGTTTATCTGTAGCTGCTTCAGCCTGCGCGATCTCATTCTCATGATGAGGGAAACGAAGATCCATCCCACCACCATGAATATCAAAAGGTAAACCCAGGTATTTGCTGCTCATAGTAGAGCACTCAATATGCCAGCCGGGTCTGCCCCTACCCCAGGGTGAATCCCATGAAGGTTCACCAGGCTTGGATTTTTTCCATAAAGCAAAATCAAGTGGGTTACGTTTTTGTTCACCAGGCTCTATACGTGCACCAACTTTCATCTCATCGATTTTTTGACCTGAGAGTTTTCCATAATCCTTGAATTTTTCAACAGAAAAATAAACATCGCCATCAGAAACATAACCATATCCTTTCCTGATGATCTCTTCTATCATCTTTATCATATCAGGGATTGTCTCAGAGGCTTTAGGATAAACATCTGCTCTCCTAATGCCAAGCCTGTCTAAATCCTCAAGACACTTTTCAGTGAAACGACGAGAATACTCTAGGGGATCTACGCCCTCCTGGTTGGCAGCCGCAATAATTTTGTCATCCACATCAGTTATATTCTGAACATAAGTAACCTTGTAACCCTTGTACTCGAAATAACGGCGGATAACATCAAAAGCAAAATATGTACGGGCATGACCAATATGTGCATCACTATAAACAGTCATACCACAAACATACATCTTAACTTTACCCTTTTCAACTGGAACAAATTTTTCTTTTTTCTTTGTCAAAGTATTATAAATTTTTAATGTCATTTAACGGTCTCATCCTTGTCACTAAAATATGGAGAAAAATATATACTTTGCTGTAAAACAAAAAAAGTTTTACCCAAATTTTATAAATATCTTCTCCATACCATCAGATGGAGGCTTAAAATATTATGAAAACCACTTTCAGCATCATTAAGGCAGACGTTGGTGGGTGGCCAGGGCATGCATCTGTGCATCCTTCTCTAAAAGAGATAGCAAACAAAAGGCTTAGAGACGCAAAAAAAACTGGTTTGATAAAAGATTTTCATGTAACTAACTGCGGTGATGACCTAGAACTAATCATGACTCATACCAATGGTGTTGATAGTAAAGAGGTTCATGGTCTCGCATGGGATACTTTTTGTGAGGCTACAGAAAAAGCAAAAGAACTAGGGCTCTATGGTGCAGGACAGGATCTACTAGTTGATGCTTTCTCTGGTAACATACGTGGTATGGGACCTGGTATAGCTGAGATGGAGTTTACTGAGAGAAAAGCGGAACCAATAATAGCGTTCATGATGGACAAGACAGAGCCAGGTGCTTTCAACCTACCTATTTTTAAGATTTTTGCGGACCCTTTTAACACAGCTGGTCTTATAATAGATCCCTCCCTCCATGATGGTTTTGTTTTTGAGGTATGGGATATACAGGAACATAAAAACGTTCTACTAAAAACACCAGAGGAAATGTATGATCTGCTTGCGCTTATTGGTGCTAAATCACGTTTCGTAATCAAAAGGGTGTTCCCAAAGTCGACATCTAAACTACCAGCTGATGAACCAGTCGCAGTTATATCAACAGAGAAACTTTATCAGATAGCTGGGGAGTATGTTGGTAAAGACGACCCAGCTGGTATTGTAAGGTCACAATCAGGGTTACCTGCTCTCGGCGAGGTACTTGAAGGCTTTTCCCTTGGTCATCTTGTGTCTGGCTGGATGCGTGGATCTCATAATGGTCCTTTGATGCCGGTCTCTGTAAAAGATGCGCGATGCACAAGATTCGATGGGCCACCAAGAGTAATCGCACTTGGTTTTCAGGTTAAAAACGCGATGCTTACAGAACCGTCTGACTTGTTTGATGACCCAGCTTTTGATATGGTGAGAAGGAGGTCACAACAGATAACTGATTATATGAGAAGACATGGCCCGTTTGAGCCACACCGCTTACCTATGGAGGACATGGAATATACGACGTTGCCAAAAGTGATGAAAAAACTAGGATCGCGGTTCAAAACCATAAAATAAAAACCTGCAACCTCTAATTTTATATATTACCACCTTATTCAGAACTCTTACTTTATGGAGTAAAAAACGATGGCAAAGAGAAAAACAAAACCAGCAAATGCAACAACAAAACAAAAAAAACAGCATCCTGATTGGAGTGCATTAAACCCTAGGGAAGTGGAATCCATGGCGGTGGAACTAGCAAAAGCTGGTAAATCCACAAGCGAAATAGGGATTATACTAAGGGACCAGTATGCTGTACCAGATATACGTGTCGCAACAGGAAGGAAGTTAACTAAATTACTGGAAGAAAATGGGATAAAACAAGAAATACCAGAGGATCTTAGAAACCTGATCAACAGGGCATCGCAACTCAAAAAACATCTAGATGAGCACAAAAAAGACTTCAAAAACAAGAGAGGTTTACAGGTCTTGGAATCAAAGATAAGAAGCTTAGAGAAATACTATGGTTCCCAGGGGCGGCTGCCTAAGGGCTGGAAGTACACAACAGAACAAGCAAAACTAATGTCCGAATAAAAAAGGCTCCATATTTTTAAAAACAACTGAATTATAGCCTAGTGTATAAACTATGATAGACGACCTTTCAAAGTTAAACAAAAAAGCGATAAATCTTCTTTTATCCCACCCAAAGTGTACGAGAATAAGAGTTGTTTCACATTACGACGCAGATGGTATAACATCAGCTGGAATAATATGCAATGCATTGTACCGTAAAGGCTATGATTTTCATGTCACTTTGATGAGGAACCCGTTTACACACGGTTTTGAGAGGCTTAAACAAGAGGAAAACGAGATCATATTTTTCTTAGACATGGGCAGTGGGCAGATAGAAACAATTGAAAAACTTGGTTGCAAAGCTATCATCATAGATCATCATCAATACCACAAAACAGAAACCAGCGACGATATAGTGCAGATCAACTCAAACCTGCTTGGTATAGATGGTAACTATGAGGCATGTGGTGCTACACTAACCTACTTGTTGGCAAAAACATTGGACAAAAAAAATGAGGATTTGATATCGCTTGCACTTGCTGGTGCAATGGGTGATAAACAGTATATAGGTGGGATAAGAGGTTACAACAAAACTATTCTTGATGAAGCAATTAAAAATAATTATCTAAAAAAAGAAAATAGCATTAAACTTTATGGTAAAAACATTTTTGATGCTATTTTTTATTCTATAGACCCTTTTTATCTTGGTTTATCAGGTGACAAAGAAAAAATACTTGTTTTACTAGAAAAACTACATATTAGTGAAAACACAAAGTTAGAGGATGTTGATAAAAAAAAGAAAAAGCAGCTTCAATCATTATTGATTTTAAATCTTATAAAAAATGGTTGCGAAAAAAACATTCTTGACACAGTTATAAGGGAACGTTATTGGTCTGATAAGCTTCGATGTGAGCTGGAACGTTTTGCAGACCTATTGGATTCTTGTGGGAAAGGTGGAAACCGCAGCCTTGGGTTGTTGATTTGTCTAAATGATAAAACAGTTTTTGAGGATGCATTGAAACTTGAGAAAGAATACAGAAAAAGTATACTGGATGAATTATTAAAGCTTGAGAGAGATGGTTGTGAAGAGAAAGAAAACTTTAGGTATTTCTACAGCAATGACTCGTCGCGGGGTGGCGTTATTTGCGGTATCGCAGTTAATTATCTTTTTGATAGAAGCAAGCCTTTGTTTGCTCTTACAAGAAAAGATGGTGAGGTTCATGTTTCTTGTAGGGGTAATCAATATCTTGTTAGTAATGGTTTGGATCTTGGTGTTGCTATGAAACAGGCGGCTGAGAAACTAGGTGGTCATGGTGGTGGTCATAAGATAGCTGCTGGTGCAACAATAAGTTCTGATAAAGAAGAAGAGTTCCTTAATATTGTTGATGAGATTGTTGAGAAACAAATGGGTGGTGTGAAATCTTGAAGGTGAGTTGTGATATAGTTATGGAGTTTGATGATGCTGAGAAGGTTAAAACAGTTATGCGATCTGTGAAAGTTGATGATTTTAATTTTGTGAAATCATCTGTTAAAGGCAAAAAACTTGAGGCACATATTGATAGTAAATCGGTTTCATCTCTGTTGCATACTTTGGATGATTATCTTGCTTGTATTTCTGTTGCTGATAAAGTTACTTTAGATAAACATTAATAATCAGATAGTTTATAGCGAGTTTCACTATGAAATTTGATTTAAAAGCAACATTTGTGTTCAGCGGCGATATATCTTCTATCACAAAAGATGTTGAGAAGTTTATTTCTACTGTTAATTCGACTATCCTTAAAAAGGGTCAGGAAAAGATTGCAGAAATCGAACATTTTAAGGTTGAAAAAAAATCTTTGATGCTTACTATAGTTTCTGAGGGTGCTTTGCGCCCTCATAACACTTTACTTCAGATTAAAAATGCTTTTAGCAGGGAATTTGGGGAGAAACATCATATTGGTGTCCGTGAGATAACAGTTGAAAATTACACGATTTCTTTTGATCTTGAAAAAGAGCCTTTGAAAGAGTTTTCGATACCTTTTGCTGAATTAACAATCAAAGGCAAAAACGCGGTAATCACACTAAAAGATGTTTCTCAGGATTTTTTACAGCGTAACTATATTGATCGTATGATAAACCTTGTTAAGGAAAAGGTTGAGAACCAACACTATGAGGGGAAAGCAGAGTTCTGGAAACTTATATGGCAGTCTGAGGAAAAGAAACCTGTTTGGTCAAAGGATCCTACTGAGGAAATGATAAAGTTGAGTTGGATTAAACAGGGGCCGACTAAGGGTAAATGGTTTTATTATGCTCAGGCAGCAGCTATTATGAAAAACATGGAAAGAATTGCTGTTGATGAGGTTCTTAGACCACTTGGTTTCAAGGAGGTTATTGAGTCACATGTAGTTCCGTTTGATATATGGCTTAAAACAGGTCATCTTGAGGGTATGCCTGCTGAGATTTACTATGTCTCTGAACCAGTGACGAGGGATGTTGATAAATGGGAGTATTTCATTGATTTAACAAAAATCACAAAAGAAGTACCATTTGAGGAGCTTAAAAAGAATATTTCTACGCCAAATGCTGGTATATGTTACGCGCAATGCCCAGTTATATACTGGTCTCTAAAAGGAAAAACTATTTCTGAGAAATCATTACCTGTGCTTGTTTATGATAAAACCGCTATATCTTGTAGGTACGAATCAGGTGGGCGGCATGGTATTGAGCGTGTTGATGAGTTTCATCGTATCGAACCGGTTTACATTGGAACAAAAGAACAATTACTAAAACTGCGTGATAAATTACTTGATCGTTACAAGCATGTTTTCAACAAAATTTTTGACCTAGAGTGGCGTATGGCATGGGTAACACCATGGTATATGCAGCAAGCTGGGAAGATAGGTGATGAATCAACTCAGGATACTGGGACAATTGATTTTGAGGCATACATGCCATACCGGGGAACCAGAAAAGACTCTGAATGGCTTGAGTTCCAAAACCTTAGCATTCTCGGAGATAAATACATAAAAACTTTTAATATAAAGGCACAAAAAAGCGAGCTTTGGAGTGGATGCTCAGGAATTGGTTTGGAACGTTGGACAACCGCTTTCCTAGCGCAAAAAGGCTTGAACCCTGAGCACTGGCCAGATGGTTTCAGGAAATATCTAGATAAACTACCAGAGGGTATAGAGTTTTTATAAGTACTTACTCAATGGGAGTGCTTGTCAACTTAAGATTTAAGTAATGGTAGCATCCATCCATGTTTTTGGTGAATAAAATATGGAGGGGATGCTA
>JARYMC010000054.1 GCA_029907305.1 Candidatus Thermoplasmatota archaeon | reverse complement strand
AGCGTGAAAGAAGAAGTACGTGGAAAAACCTGCTCACAAAACTACGTAGTACGGTTGTTGTTCCAGATGCTTTCAATCCTGTTGTACAACCTCTGGCACCTGTGCAATCTCATCCTCATTGTTCTCTTATCCTGGAATAAAAAACGGTATCCGATGATTTTACATGCGTTTAGAGACACCATTGCAGATCAAATTATAGGTCGATAACAGACTCTGGGTTAGCGGTAGCTAGGTCGATATTAGAAGGTTTTTTCAGGAGAACAGATGATTGAAGATCCTTTCATTGGCATTCCCTTGCCAGAATGTTCATGAAAAATACGTCGGAGTAAAAATGAATACGATCGATGTTCTTCTTTACTTGCCTAACTACTGCAATAGATTTACTTATTAACAAAACCTACCAGTTTAATAAATAAAGAGGTAAATATTTTATACAGAAATTTGTTCTAGTCCTCTTATAATTAGTTTTCATTGGAGGTAATAACATCGATAAGAATAAAACTATGTTTTTAATAGTATTAACTGAATTCGTTAGAATAAAGGGTGTTATATATTGGTCTGCTATTTCTTTCATTGGTTTCATTTTGGGGATATCCTCTTTAAATCTGTCTACATATATGGTACCTTTACTAGTTTTTTTGTCATCCACTTTTTTTGTCATGTCTTTTACATTTGCGATTAATAATTATTATGACATCGAATCTGATATAAAGAATCCACGGAGAATCAAAGTTAATGCAATTGCTTCTGGAAAAATCTCAAAGAAGATAAGTTTGTCCCTAATTATAATGTTTGCAATTATCCCATTGATCATCTCAATTTTATATAAATTGGAGATTTTCTTTTTTTGTGCTTTTTTACTTTTTGAAGGATGGGCTTATTCTGCCTTTCCCTTAAGGATAAAGAGTAGACCTGTCTTGGATATACTATGGCATATCTTAGGATTTTTTTCTTATGTTATGTGGGGCTCCTTTATTGCAGGATCTATAACCCTACTGAACTGGTTGATGGCTATTTCCCTTGGAGTATGGAGTAGTGTCGCTCAAATAGGCAATCACATTTGTGATTATTCTTTTGATAAAGATAGTGGAACAATGACCTTTGCAGTTTGGGTAGGACTAGATAAAGCAAGAATAACAATGAATTTCCTTACATTTATACATTTAATTATTTTAATTCCACTTGTTTTATCTTATTCTTTAAAATACTGGGTTACAATATCGCTTGTTATTATCATACCAATCTTAGGATTTATAATATTGAAACCTGAAAAAGGTGCTATTCCAATTAAGAGTTTTACTTATTATTTTACAGTTGTAATTGGAGGTGCAGTTTATTTAAGTTGTATTGTTTACAAAATCATGCTTGTTATAGGTGCTCCTCCTATTGATTTTTACACCTTATTGTCTATTGCTTAAGATTTAGAGAGCTGCAACTTAACGAAATAATCTATATAGTTTCTCATGTTAAGCATCAGCAAAAAGACCTTAGTTTGCACTCTCAGATTTGGCATACAAAAGTTTTTTACAGACTTACAAGATATTCAATATGTACTGGTATAATAATCACAAGTGATTAAAAAATGCTGAATTTCATTTTATTCTTCCTTTTAATATTATCCATATTGTTTTGGATTTTGTATTTTTTCATAACAATGTCAAGCTATAGACAGTTACCTGTGCTATCTAAAGCTACTGCTGGTAACAATAAATCTAAATCTTTACCTAATGTATCTGTAATCATCCCTGCGAGAAATGAAGAAAAAAAAATTGGGCAGTGCATTCAAAACTTTAAAGGACAGTTATACCCTAATTTAGAAATTTTAATAGTTGATGATCACTCAACCGATAAAACAGTAGAGATAGCTAAATCCATTATTGGAAACGATAAGAGATTCAAGATTCTCAGCTTGGAATATTTTAAAGAAAAGAAACCAAGTGGATGGATGGGAAAATCTTATGCAATTCAAAAAGGTAGTGCACAAGTCAAAGGAGAATGGCTTCTTTTCTGCGATGTGGATGATATAGATTACGATCCAGAGCTTATTCTTATAGCTGTTGAGTTTGCCATGGCTAGGAAGATAGATTTTCTAAGTTTAGTTCCAAGTAATGTGTGTAAATCATTTTGGGAAAAAGTAATACAACCGATTCCAGCAGGTTTACTTATTTTTATTTCTCCATTCAACAAAGTTAATGACCCAAAAAATAAGGCGGCATTTGCGTTAGGTTTATTCATACTAATTAAAAAATCAGTTTTTAACAAAATCGGTGGCTATGAAAAAATTAAGGATCGCGTAGCAGATGATGTAGAACTGGCTAAACTTGTTAAACAATCGGGTTTTAAGATAATGTTAGCGCAAGCACAAAAGATGATGAGATTTAGAATGTATGAAAGCTTTAAAGAAATATGGGATGGTTGGAGTAAAAACATATTTATGGGTTTTGTTCAAAAACGCGAAATAGAATCAAAATTGAAACAAATACTTATTCTTTTGATTGGTTTGTTTGCTGTTTTTGATACGATTGTTTTACCATTCCTCATA
The DNA here is from genome assembly GCA_029907305.1 of Candidatus Thermoplasmatota archaeon. NCBI lineage: Archaea > Methanobacteriati > Thermoplasmatota > Thermoplasmatota archaeon. The sequence goes on along the minus strand of JARYMC010000054.1, from coordinate 7,718 downwards.
GTAATAATATCTTTATTATTTTTAATGTTTTCACAAACATCCATTTGGTTTACAATGTTGATTTTTTCATTGACTGTATGGTTATTTTCAATTACAGTCCAAGGTTTTGTCCACAAGAAATATCATATTGGTAATTCTTTATATGCTCCTTTGTACTTTATCGGTGGTATTATTACCATGGGAATATTTATAAACTCCGCAGCTAAAACAATCTCGGGAAAAGGCGTTAAATGGAAAGGAAGAACATATTCTCAAGATGAAATCAAATAAGTAGAAATGATAACATGAAAGTAATATTTTGTCTTACTACAGCAAGATCAGGAACAGAGTATTTAACTTATCTTTTTAGGAATAATATCAAAAACTGTGTTAGTAAACATGAGCCGATACCAACAATGTTTGGAAAACCTATATACTGGTATTATGAAGGAAAAACTGACGAAATTAGAAAAGTTTTTAAAAAAAAAGTAGAAAAAATTTATGGTTATAATACCAAAGTTTATGTTGAAACAAATCATGCTTTTCTATTGTCTTTTTCTGATGTTGCAATGGAGTTTTTCCCTGAAATGAAATTAATCCATTTAATAAGAGATCCACTTAAAATGGCAAAAAGTGGTCTTAACAGATTTAAACAAATTAGAAAATATCATTTCCCTTGTTATTATAAGGGCGACGATGGTAGAAAATATTTTAAATGGATTTTAACAGGTAAAGAAGATATTTTTAAAAATTTTAATTATGATTGGAAAACCATATATTACCTAAAAGATGAAAGAAAAATTTTTGAATTTCTTATATTATATTGGATAGAATTAGAGAATCGTGCGATAGCGTTTTTAGATAAATATAAAAAACATAATGATTGTTATACTCTACAAGTTCCGGAAGATCTTAACGATGTTAAAACTTTAAAAGATATGTTTGATTTTTTTGAATTAGAATTAAAACAAGAATATATCGATCTAAGAGGAAGAAAACATAAAGGTGCTAAACCAACGATAGTAACCAAAGACGACAAAAACCAATTAGATGAAATATTAAAAAAAAATACCACAAAAATATTTACAAATATTTCAAAAGAAACCTTATGTAGATTTTGAATGGGTAAAACAATTATCTATCCCCTAAAAATGAATTGTGATTATATTCATTGTTTTTTGAGGCTTTATATGACACACTAATTGTATTAGTAGATTATTACATTGTTTTTGGTTGTGTTATTGTTCCATGTAAAATTAGATTATTTAATATAAATCCTAATAATGGAAAGAATATTAAAATTCCAACCCATGGATTAAGAGTCATTAACATTATTGGAACAATTGTAAAGTTAATCATATAATGAACACCGATATATTTTCTTGCTTTATTTCTTTCAAATTGTTTCATTGAAAGAAGTTTGTATGAGAGATAAAACATGATAAAACCAATAAATAATATACTTGTCCATTGTAAATAGTACAGAGTGGTTAATTCCTTCATTTCGTCTATTAAGAAAAACGGTAGAAATACAACTATTAAATCAACAATTTGAAGGCCATATGCAAGAGCCTTAAAACCATAGGAAATTTTTAATTTGCCATCTAAAATTCTCACTCCAAGTTTTATTGCAAGTGTTTTTGCTCCTCTATTATAGTCGTTCTCTATGTCTTTTAATCCACCTGATATGAATTGCATATACAGGACTTGTATTGAACCAAGAATGCATACTATCCAGGCGAGTGATGTGATTTGATATATGCTGTCAACGGTAGTTAATGCACCATATAATACTAAAAGGAAAACTCCCATTGCCACAAATATGTCCATTCCAATGAATTTTTTACTTATCAGATCATAGAGGGTTATAAAAAGGGCTGAAATCGCAAGTACAACGACAGTAAAATAATTTTGTGTTTGATACGCTAGATATAAAGAAATTGAAAATGCTATAAGCATTGAAGTAATTGCGAAAAACCATGCTTTTTTTAATGTAATCGTTCCACTTATTAAGGGGCGATCGCTTATCTCTTTAGATGTTTTGTCAATTCTATAGTCGATAATATCATTAAACACAAACCCAAATGTATGGCCAAAGAAACCTACTAAAAATAACATAAAAAGAGTGAATATATCATATTGCTCCATGGCAATAGCGCCCATAACAGGTGATATCCCTGTTAAAACTGCATTAAATGAACGGGCGAGTTTTAGATATTCTTTTATCATAATGCTGGACTCTTACAATTATAAATAGAATAAAAAACCATCGATATACCATTTTATAACTATTTGGATATCAAAATTTTTTTTGTTATATACGCTTCATTGTTATCCACTTGTTAATAAACAACAGTTAAAGAATTAGTATATTTTGCTAGTTATGTTGTTTTTTGATATTCATGTGCAGAAAAAAATTAGTTCAGCCAGAAATCTAAGAGTTTATAAGATTTAAATAACCTCAATAAAATCAATAATTATAATATATTTTTTATTTAAATATTATGTTTTTTGTTTTACTTTTTTAACATAGAAATTAATTAAATAATTACGTCAATGGTCGATATTTGTATAATAAGATTTATATACTGATATATGATATATATCCTGGCGAATGGGGGAGATACTGGAGTTTTTTTATTAAATCTCTCCTCACCACCTTCAATCTTCCCCATTCTCTCCTTATCACCATCATCGCTAAAGATAAGTTCATTTAAATAAAATTTTTTCAGCATTATCAGATATAATTTCTCTGTATTTTTCATCTGTTACAATCATAATAACCCAATCTGGAATAACTCTTGATCTGATTGCTTTAGCGACAGGCGTAAAATCATCCAAGCTCTTAATCTTACCATCATCAATGATCGCTATATCAGTCTGATTTATACGCGGCTCAGCTTGATGTAACTCCTTTGAGGGGATATCAATTATTACATGTCCCTCAGGTATCTTGAGTTTCTCTTCGAATTCTCTCTCTTTTGCCTTTTTCATATCTATATCTTCCAGTTGTTTAACTACAGCGAGTTCGTCTTTTTCCAGGTTAGATGAAGAAATAGCGTATGCTTGTTTGAACAATTTCCTGTATTTTATAGATGTAGCGATTTCATGTTGAAAAGACCCCATTTTATTTAAGTTATTTAATAGCTCACAGTCCGTCATTTTAAATAACTCAAGAGGTTGTACATCGGGTGACATCTCGATAGCTCTTGAAAGCATTAACTCTGCGATACGAACTGTTTTATGGAAATACACTGAAGAATACATCAGACCCCTCGCCATCAGTATGTTCTCAACAACACCAACGCCTTTTCTTTTAACTGCTAAGTTGTGGTTATTTATTGTTAGAGTCTGTAGAAACCGTTCTGTGTCTATCATACCATATGCTACACCAGTGTAGTAAGCATCCCGTACGAGATAGTCAAGCTGATCCACATCTATAGCACTGTTTAAAAGCTCGCTTAAATAAGGTTTCTTATGAGTTGCTCCTCTTATGATATCTATTATTTCTTTTTGATTTATATTGTTTTTTTCTAGAATCTCATGCACACTAGGTGATGATATAAATTTTTTTTCTTCTGAACTAAAAATGCTATACTCTCCTGATATAAGTTTTTCAGTTAAATCAACATGATCAAAATCAAGTGTGTTTCTTAGGATAGATTCAAGTGTATGAGAAAATGGGCCGTGTCCTAGGTCATGTAAAAATGCTGCACATGCTATTATTTGTTTCTCGTTTTTATTCATGTCTAGGAGATCAGCAGCTTTTGATGCCATGTGATATGTACCAAGAGAATGTTCAAGCCTGGTGTGATGTGCACCTGGAAAAACTAGGTGGGCGAAACCAAGCTGTTTTATGTTGTATAAACGCTGGATCTCAGGTGTCTCTAATAAATCAAGAAAAACCCCTTCTAGTTTTATGTCACCATGAATCGGGTCTCTTATAGTTTTATGTTCTTCAATCATTTCTTCATCGGTTTCTAATCTTTTAAACCTCTTGTAATAGGAATGCTCCTAGGCATCTAAGTTTCTCTTTGTATGAATCAGGATAGAGGAATCTCTCTGCAGCAGTTATACTACTTAGTATAGAGTTTCCATCTTGTGGTGTAAAACAGAACCCTATCACTTCGTTGTCATTTAGAACATGTATAGTTGGTACGACCACTACTGTTTGGTCAAGTATTCTACCGTAATGCCCATGGTCTCTACCAAAGGAGAACACCAGGTTAGCTGAGTTTTTGTATGTTATCGCAACCATAGGGTTATCTATGAATCTCTGGGTGGCTTCCTCCTTTGTCATCTTCTTATCAAGTTTCACGTCATACCATATGCAATGCATGTACTGTGTGTTAACCTTTAGGGCACTAGAAAACACGTTGAGTTCGATGCCGATTGTTTTGTATAGGTGATAGACGTCTACAGCATGGTGAGTACCCATCTTCGGGTCTTTATGTGTACCTACCTCTGGCGATGGTACATAGCTTTTCACCTGACTGATATCATTTGCTCTTCTGATACATAGGAATCTCCCTTCTTTCATATGGTTTTTTTTCTTTTCTATAGCAAGCGTCTTTATTATAACGGCTATATTATGTGTGTTACAGCTTACTATATGGATGAATTGATCCTTTTTTGTTATAGCCTCATCATTGATACCTACTGCAAACATTTTCCCGAAGCCAAACTCTGAACCCTGAGCCAAGAATCCTTTTACCTTGTTTTTGTATTTAATATAGTATTTCTCTTTGTTCATCAAACCTGTACCCTTTGGTGTACAATCTATAACAACAGATGCTCGGCTTATCGCCTCTTCAGCATCATACATTGGTTCAATACCCAACTCCCTGAACTCCTTTACCTTATCCTCGTTTACAGCAAGATTGGCTCCTCTGTTAATCAAGCCTTTAATCTTAGGTCTATCTATCAAGGTGGGGCTATGTTTATAAAAAGTTATCTCATCTATCTCTAAATCATCCTTAGCATCACACAATAAACCTATAAGTGGTTCTCCAATTGTTCCTGTTCCAACTACATGTACAATATTACCATCTGACATTGTACCTCTGCCTCCCCTTTCTTTATGGCAATTCCTGTAATGTAGATATACCATTTAATTGTTGCCATTTTTTAGTGGAATAGTTTAAAAAGGAGTAGATGTTTCACCTCTCCATGGCGTTACCCTTAGACGTACTGGAAAAGGCTATGAACCAGCGACTTTCTCTTTTGTTAAAAGACGGTAGAGTTATAGATGGTAAACTCACAGGCTATGATGAATACATGAATATGGTGCTTGAAGAAGTTGAGGAAACAAACGGTGAAGCCAAGAAAAGGATAGGTAATGTTATCCTTAGAGGCAATAACGTTGTAAGCATTTCTCTCCTGTAAGCGAAAAGCATATAAATACGGTTTTTATTTGTATATATTGGAAGGAATCGGGCTGGTAGTTTTTGTTAGAGTGCATCCCATCCCCTCCTAGTGAGGCCAGCCGTCCTTCCTTTTTTTGTTAATTTCAACAAGTTTGTATTTAAAAAAGTTTTAAGTATCGATTTTTTATATTGTAAAACTGGTTTTTATGGGGAGACGAATCAAGGTCAAACGAGGCGGTGACATTCGCTGTAAAGGCTGGAAACAAGAAGCCATCCTAAGGATGTTAGAAAATAACCTTGAGAATGCTGAGATACCTGAGGAGCTTATTGTATATGGTGGTACTGGTAAAGCAGCACGTAACTGGGATTGCTATGATGCTATTGTAGATACACTGAAAAAACTAGAAGATGATGAAACCATGCTCATCCAGTCAGGTAAACCAGTCGCAGTGTTTAAAACCTGGAGTACAGCACCACGTGTTCTTATAGCAAATTCTAATATCGTCCCACATTGGAGTAACTGGGAAGAGTTTCGTAGATTAGAGAAATTGGGTTTGACTATGTATGGTCAGATGACTGCTGGTTCATGGTGCTATATTGGTACACAGGGGATTATACAGGGAACTTATGAGACTTTTGCTGCTTGTGCAAGAAAACATTTCAAATCAGATCTTAAAGGCAGGATTGTTTTAACTGGTGGGCTTGGTGGTATGGGTGGCGCTCAGCCTCTTGCCATTAAAATGAACCATGGTGTTTGTATAGCTGTTGAGTGTGATGAAAAACGTATTGACCGTAGGATAAAAGCAGGTTTTTGTGATAAAAAAACTGATAGTATTGATGAGGCTGTTGAGTTGGCTGAAAAAGCAAGAGAAGCAAAAAAACCTCTTTCTATAGGTGTTGTTAGTAACTGTGCTGATGTTTTACCACGACTTGTTAAACAAGGTTTTAAACCAGATGTTGTCACTGACCAAACCTCTGCTCATGATGAACTTAATGGTTACGTTCCATCTGGTTATTATGGTGATTCTTTAGCAGATGCGATAAAATTGAGGAAAAAGAATCCAAAAGAGTATATTAGACAATCTATGCGTAGTATGAAAATTCATTGTAAAGCCTTGTTAGATTTTCAGAGGAAGGGTGTTGTTGTTTTTGATTATGGGAATAATCTTAGGGGTCAGGCTCAGAAGGCTGGGCTTAAAAATGCTTTTGGTTATCCTGGTTTTGTAAATGCCTATATTCGACCCATGTTTTGTGTAGGGCGTGGACCGTTTAGATGGCTTGCTCTTACTGGTAACCCTGAGGATATTTTAAAAACAGATAGAGAAGTTATTAAGATGTTTCCAGAGGATAAGGTTTTGACAAACTGGATTAATTTAGCTGAAAAGTATCTCCCTTGGGAGGGTTTACCTGCGCGTGTATGTTGGCTTGGGTATGGTGAGCGGGAGAAATTTGCGTTAAAAATAAACGAGATGGTGAGAGACAAGGAGATAGGGCCAGTGGCTATAACAAGGGATCATCTAGACAGTGGCAGCGTCGCTTCTCCTTATAGAGAAACAGAGGATATGCAGGATGGTAGTGATGCTATTGCTGATTGGCCATTGTTGAATGCTCTTCTGAATTGTGCTGCTGGTGCAGACAGCGTGCATATACATAATGGTGGTGGTGTGGGTATTGGTTTGTCTACTCATGCGGGAATGGTTGTTGTATGTGATGGCACAAAGGAAACTGATGAGAGGATAAAACGTGTGTTTACCACAGACCCTGGGTTGGGTGTGGCGCGTCATGCTGATGCTGGGTACAAAGAAGCGGTTGATCTTGTTAAAAAAAGTGATATATGCGTCCCGATGATTAAGAAGTAGAGCTTATCTTAGGCTTCCCACGACTTTTTCTACCTCTTTTAGTATCTCACATGATTTGACAAGCTCTTTCATCTTAGTATGATCTGGATAGAGAGGTCTGTCTTCATCTAAGAATTTGACATATTTTCTTATGACTTCTTTTGCTTTGGTTACTCCTTTACCAAATTTGTAGTCGCGGAAATCCAGTGCCTGAGCAGCAGCCATGAACTCTATACCCAATATACCATAGGCGTTGTCAAGTATCTGAAAGTTCTTGATTGCTGTGTTCATACCCATTGAAACAAAATCTTCTTGATCAGCTGCTGCAGGAATTGATTGAATGGATGCAGGTGTAGAAAGAATGCGTTGTTCAACAATCAACATATCAGCTGTGTACTGACTAAGCATCAACCCTGAGAACATACCGGCACCTTTTGTTAGGAATGCTGGTAAACCTGCACTTAATGCAGGGTTATTTAACCTATTTAATCTTCTTTCAGACATTACACTTACCATTGTTATTGCAGCACCAGCC
>JARYMC010000053.1 GCA_029907305.1 Candidatus Thermoplasmatota archaeon | reverse complement strand
TCCTTTGTGACAATGGGTCACAATTCAAAAGTCATGATCTTAAACAATGGTGTAAAGTTAATAAGGTGAAATATGAACCAGCACCACCTAATTACCCGGAAGCAAAAGGTAAAGTTGAAAGGGCAATCCGGAATTTAAAAGAGGAATATCTTGTGCTTGACAAGGTCTTTGATAATGCTTCACTTCTTCTGTTTGAATATATAGAATGGTTCAATAACGTTCGATATTCTCTTGGTGTTGAGGGAACACCGGCATCATTTTATTTATGAAATGTTAGCGATGCCGGTTGACAGTACACTGAACAAACGGACGCTTATTTGCTTATACCGATTTCAACTTGCAATTCATCTATGTCCCATTTTTTAACAAGTTTCCCAACTGGTTTATCAACAAAAACAATTTTTTTGGATCTTGTCTCTCCTTCAATATAGTTTTTCCATTTCTGAAGAGAATTTCTCTGTTTTTCATCCACCTTGATTTCTGTGATGATTGTATCCTCTACATTCAGATCCAGTTCTTTTCTCATAGACTGTATTCTTCTTACTATCTCTCTCGCAAAACCCTCTGCCTCAAGTTCTGGTGTGAGTGTTGTGTCTAAAAATAGTATCATTCCATCGGTTTCGAGGTATGCGTATTGTGTTTTTTCTTGTTCAACTATTTCAAAGTCATCTTTTGTCAGTTGTATTTTCTCATCCTCAAGTTCTACTGTTATTTTTTTGTTTTTCAATAGTTCCTTGTAAATTTTTTCTTTGTCTAATTCTTCTATTTTTTCGTTAACAATTTTTGCTTTTTCTTTTAGTTTTGGTCCAACATGTGAATAGTTTAGTCTAATGGTTTTTGTCATAAAATGTGAGGTGTCTCTAGCAAAAGATATATGTTTTACATTTATTTCCTCGTTTAACAAATCTAATAAATCTTTTATCATATCCTCTTCTTCTTTTTTGCATATTATTGTTGCTTCGCTGAGTGGGCATCTAACTTTGATTCCTGTTTTTGATCTAAGTGCTCTACCGATTTCCACTAGTTTCCTTATCTTGTTCATGCCTTCTTCGAGTTTTTCGTTTATCATTTTTTTATCTGACACAGGGTAGTCGCATAGATGGATGCTCTTGGGCATCTCCTCTGTTTTAATGTTGAGATAGATTTCTTCTGTTATAAACGGTATGAATGGAGCCAGGATTTTTGATAAACCTAAAAATACGTCGTACATAGTTGAGTAACCTGCTAGTTTATCAACAGTTTTTTCCTCGACCCATAACCGTTTCCTTGATCTCCTCAGATACCAGTTGCTAAAATCTTCTATCACAAAGCTCTCTATAGCCCGTGCTGCTTTATGGATTTCAAAAGTCTTAAAGTATTTTCTGGTTTCAGAAACTGTTTTGTTAAACCTACTAAGAACCCATTTGTCTAATAAAACTCTTTTTTCCAATGGTATAGTTTCATTTTTAGGATCGAACTTATCCAGTGAAGCATATGTTGCAAAAAAGTTATATGAATTCCATAACGTGAGAATGAATTTACCAAGCGTGTCTTTTACCGCTTCCTCGTAGAAACGTGTGGACATCCATGGTGCATTAGCTGATATAAGATACCATCTAAGGGCATCTGCGCCTTCATGATCAAGTATCATATTTGGGTCAACATAGTTTTGTTTACTTTTACTCATCTTTTGGTTGTCTTTATCTAAAACCAAACCAAGTGTCAACACATTTTTATATGGTGGTTTATCAAACAAAAAAGTTGAAATCGCAAGCAAAGAATAAAACCACCCACGGGTTTGATCCAAAGCCTCACTTATGAAATCCACAGGATAGTTTTTCTTGAATTTATCCTGGTTTTCAAACGGGTAATGCCACTGCGCAAAAAAAGCAGAACCAGAGTCATACCAACAATCAATAACTTCTTTTTCACGTCTCATCTCCGATTTACATTTAGGACAACGTACTATTAGTTCATCAACAAAAGGTTTATGCAGATCATAGTTATCACCAAAGTTTTCACTTAGTTTTCCTAGCTCATCAATACCACCAACACATATCGTATGATTACATTCTTTGTTTGTACAAACCCATATCGGCAAAGGAGTCCCCCAGTATCTATCCCTAGATAAAGCCCAGTCTTTAACCTCTCTTATAAAATCCCCGAAACGCCCCTGTTGAAGATGCTCTGGATACCAGTTTATCTGATTATTATTCTTAACCAAGGAGTCTTGTACTTTTGACATAGCTATAAACCATGACTCCATAGCATAATACAACAATGGTGAATCACACCGCCAACAAAAAGGGTACTCATGCGTGTAATCCCTAGTACCCTCAAGCAGTCCTTTTTCATTTAGATATTCTATTATACTAGGGTCAGCATCTTTAACAAACCGGCCCTTCCAAAGCGTAACCTCATCAGAAAAGGTCCCATTAAGTTTAACAAGTTGAACAACTGGGAGATCATATTTTTTGCCAACATTGTAATCATCTTCACCAAAAGCAGGTGCTATATGAACAATACCTGTACCATCCTCCATTGTCACAAAATCAGCACAAACAACATACCACGCTTTTTTATCTGGTTTAACGTAACTAAAAAGCGGGTCATACTCAACATACTCGAGTTCTTTCCCAGAAAAACTATCAAGTAACTCATACTCCTGACCTTTCAACAAAGCAGCCACTCGATCTTCAGCAAAAATCAAAATCTGATTATTATATCTTATTTTAACATAGGTCTCATCCGGGTGAACCGCAAGAGCAACATTAGATATAAGAGTCCATGGTGTAGTAGTCCATGCAAGGAAATACTCATCCTTGTTCTTCAGTTTAAATTTCACAAAAATAGATGGCTCCTCAACAGTTTTATACCCCTGGGCAAGCTCATGAGCTGATAGAACAGTACCACAGCGTGGGCAGTACGGCACCACCTTATGCCCTTTATAAAGGAGTTTTTTCTCCCAAGCCTGTTTCAGTGACCACCAAACCGATTCTATGTACTCGTTTTTGAATGTTATATAAGGGTTGTCCATATCAAGCCAGAAGGCTATCCGGCGGGTCATATCAACCCATGCACGCTCATACTGTAAAGTGCTTTTTTTACATTCTTCATTAAACCTTGTTATACCATATTTTTCTATACTCTGTTTATCCTCTAAACCAAGTTTTTTTTCCACCTCTATCTCCACAGGTAAACCATGCGTGTCCCAGCCTGCCTTACGCTCCACATAATAGCCATCCATGGTTTTGTAGCGTAAAACCAAATCTTTCATAACACGGGTAAGAACATGACCTAGGTGAGGGAGACCATTTGCCGTTGGTGGACCCTCTAGGAAAACAAATGGTTTACAGTTTTTCCTCTGTTCAACTGATTTTTTAAATATGTTCTCATCTGCCCAGAATTTTAGAATTTTTTGTTCCACTTGTTTTGGGTTGTATTTCTGAGAAGGCGCTTTTATAGTCGTTTTTCTCACCATATCTAGTTTATTTAACCCTAATAGAGGTACACCTTAATGGTAAAAGACCGTTAAAATAATTTCCATCACACCATTTTTTTAATAGTTTCTTATATCCTCTGATTTCATAAACTCTCTTAGCAATGAGGTTGCGTAGGATCCTTTTCTCAACTCGAACTTCAGTTTCAAAGCAAGTTTATCTTTGTTAAAATCATCTTTCATTAACTCGAAATCCAAATTGTTAACAGGGGCTAACAAAGGACGCCGAGAACCAGAAGATGAAAGAAAAGGCATCTCAGGTATAATAAAATCCCTCGGGTCTATTTTCTCTTCTTCAACTATTTTATGTTCTATTTCACCCATCTCCCCTGAAGAAAACCTTGAGTCACACCCCAATAAAAGACCACTAACAAATGCTTTACCTTTTGCAACCTGTTTGTTGACCTTTTCTATATTACTCTCTGTAACCAGTATCAGTTCGTTTTCATCAATCACATTATTCCTAACAGGTAGGATGATGTCACCTACAACTGCTTTATTAATAGACAGTTTTCTTCTTATGCGTTCACTTAATATTTTGTTGAATAAGTATGATTGATAAGCATAGATGAACATAGTTAGAAGATTCTTTGGAAGTTGTGTTAGAGCACCAACAAAATCATCTGGGTTAACAACTAATCTATTCAGAATAGCTTTTTCAAAATTTAATTCATCTGGATAAGATGCTAATGCCTCTGAGAAATCATTTGTTTTTTGTAATCTCTCGCGTAGTTTGTAGTTTTTTTCATCTTCCCCAACAATAGGTTTAGCAACATAGGTCATAACTGCTTTCTTAAAATCATTACAGATTATATGTTTTCCAACAATATGGGTTATTGGCCTTATTGTACCAAAACGTTGCACGCCGTAGAAATTTGGGAAACCACCTTTTTCCTCTATAAATGATACAATGTTTTGTATATGATTTGTTTTAATGTCGGGTTCTATGTTCCTTATTATGACCTCAAATCTATTCCCTAACAGGTCCCCTATTTTTACCTTTTGATCAGAATAATAGATATTATCTAGAGATACGTCTTTTATTTTTATACCAGATAGTTTCTCCTTCTCGATTTTGTAGAAAGACATTAGCCTAGTAGTTTTTGCTCTTTTATCTTTAGTGCCAGCGAAGCTTATCCTATTTCTTGATATACGTAATCTGTCTGATATTTCTTTTATAAGTGTGTTTGTCTCCCAGTTTATGGTTGTAACCTCTGCAACAACATAATCTCCTTTTTCTTTAGCTGGTGGGTAATTGGATATTTCTTTTACTAAAAAATCATCAGGGGTTGTACGTAGTTTCCCACCTGTACCAGCATATGGCGAAAAAAAGGTTTCTATGCCTATGTTTTTTTCAATGTTTGAAGATTTCATCCTATTTTTTTACTCTTGTCTTCAAAAATTTTTATAAAAGTTTTAACCTCATCTTCTAGTTGTTTTACAGCCTTTTTTAGTATATCCTCCGGGCTACCTTTTTTTACCCTTATATAAAGAGTTCTTTTGTTTGACTCTGGATGATCAGTCATGTAGGCTGCGTAATCAACATCCTCATTCTGTAACAACACCTGCACTATTGGGTTTAGTATAGTTTCATTTTCACCAATGACCTCTAACTCTAATTCTTTAGTTGTTTTTCTAAGTGTTTTCAAATCCATATATCATCACTTTTCTAAATCTTTTAAATTTTTTTTAGAATTTATTTGGGTCGAATTCGCCGTAATCTGAGGCGATTTTTCTTTTTTCTACGTTACCACAGTTTTTACATTCAAGAACAATGCTTTTTCTGGTTAGTGGCTGCCTGCATTTTCCACATACAGCTTTTATGACACCTAAGTTGCTTTCTTTTGTAGTTAGTTGGAGACTAGGTGTTACTTGTGTAACTTTTGCTCTTACTATATCACCTATACTGAATTTTTCGTTTGCCTCTTTTACATATGATGGTGCTATTTCTGATACTTTTATAGTACCATTTGTGTCACCTGATATAGCTCTTTTTTTACCTACCACATGCATAACATCAGCTATCGCCATGTTTGGTTTCACTGAGGTTATTGTCGCTAATACTATGTCACCTTTTTTAATCAAAACTGGTACACTAGTCAATGGTTTTACCATTGCTTTTTTGTATTTTTCATCTACAACGTAGATTCCTACCCTAGCTGATCTTATTATTCCATCTTCCTCAAAAGTACCATCACCAGGTGAAAGTTCCTCAGAAGTAGCTAGTTGATCACCAGGTAGTACCATCTTGTTTTTATTCATTATTTATCACTTATCTATATGATTTTAGATAGAATTAGGCAATGTAACACTTGTTTTAAATGTTATGGTATACCAAGGGTTAATCGCTAAAAAACTGTAAAAAGAATTATAAATACCATACCACATTTCGGTTTTCCCATCGAAAGATTTTACTCGGTGTAAAAGTTATGTCACGTAAACCAAACAGCATGTACAGGTATGTAAAAAGCATGGCCACCACACGCAGAGAATATATGGGTGGTGTCCCCCCATCGAGAATTACCCAGTTTGTAATAGGTAACAAAAACGAAAAATTCCCGATTAAACTATCACTTATTGCCAACGAGAAATGCCACATTAGGCATAGCGCCCTTGAATCTGCTCGAATAACTATGAACAGGGTTATGGAGAAAAAAGTTGGAGTAGCTAATTATAGATTAAAGGTGCTTGTTTACCCACATATCGTAATCAGGGAGAATAAACAGGCAACTGGTGCTGGGGCAGACCGTGTTTCTCAGGGTATGCGTAGATCCTATGGTAAACCTGTTGGTGTTGCCGCAAGAGTTTACCCTGAGCAGACTTTAATGATTCTTGAAACAACAGAGCCAAATCTTATATATGCAAAAGAAGCTGCTCGCAGGGCACGCATGAAACTACCGACACCGTGCACAGTGAAAATGGAAGTAAACACATAAACTAAAAAGAATAATTTATTTAATTTTACCTGCTAAATATATTTTATAAAAAACGGGATTAAAACAAGACCCAGTATCAAAAGCGAGATAGCTAATGACACGTTTTTCACGATTTTTTCTCTCTGTTCTTCCGTGGTTTCTTTTTTAATCTTTTTTATTGCTACTCTTAATCCGTCGTTGAACAGAAATCCTCCATCAAGGGGTATCATAGGTAAAACATTGAATAATGCAAGAGCAGCATTCAACCAGAAAATCCAGTACAAACAGTTTACTACTATCCAAAATATATCTGTTGGTATTATACTTAGAGGACCTCTTATTATGTAGTTATCAGTGAATGGCGCCACCAGAGGATTGTATCCCTGAAAGTAACCAGTTAATGGTATACTATAAAATATTAGGAGTCCATCTGGGAAACCCGTGAAAGGGTTTTTCAGAGTGGATAAATATCCTTTGAATGCACTGTCGGTAAGTAAAGTTTGTACCCCAAGATAACCCTTTTTTTTATATGATTCATTATTTGTTTTGTAAATATTTTTTCTTTTTTCAAACTCAAAGTATTTATTGCCAAGAGTAACCTGCTTAGTGTAAGTTTTATCTCTTATTACATAGGAAATGTTCACTGTTTGGTTATCTTTTGTTAGATTTAATGCATAAAAAAATTCGTCGCCATTTTTTATCCTTGTATCGTTTAGATAAGTGATTATAACACCTGATTTTAACCCGATTTGTTCAGCCGGTGAATCCAAGTCAACAGTAAATACTACGGCTCCTTCTGCAGCAGGTTGCACAGCAGACATAAAAACAAAAGACATAAGCAAAATACTCAGTAAAACAACTATCATGTTAGATGTTGGACCAGCAGCATATATCCTCATCCTTGGTTTTATATCAGCTTTTTTGAGTTCTTCTTCATCAGGCTCACAAAAAGCCCCGATTGGTATAATCAAATAGAGTATACCTAGTGATTTTACCTTTAATTTGTCAACAAGTGTTAGTATGCCATGTGAAAACTCATGTACAATTATTGCGATTACTACAGCTATGATGATGTATCCTATATATTCTATAGGTAAGATAGGATTTATAACAGGTAATAATAACGCAAATTCAGGACCAGGCATCCTAGCTCTCTGCGCGGGAGTGAAACCAAATACAAGCCATACTGTAGTGATAATTAGCAACGTCATTAGAACCATTGTTATGAAACAAAAAACGATACCGGTATTCCCATAGACTTTCCAAAACCTCTGTTTCTTTGCTAACCTCTTAAGAAAATTTATGCCTTTTTCAGTTCGCCACATCAGAGCAGGCCCATAAAAAGAGATGCTATGTTTTTTTAGAATACCTTTTTTATGCAGCATATAAGCTACTAGTACATATATACCGATTATGGCGATAAAAAGCAATAAACCCTCTACTATGTCCATAGTTGTTGATGGAATACAAGAGGTGTTTAATTAATATAACTAGTGCAAAAAAATCGGAATTAAAGATATTGAGTGTTTTTTATTTTATCTAAAAGTGTTTTGCACCATTCAATTTTCTTTAACTTCACTTTTTTATCTTTTTTACTTGGAAAAGAATATTTTCCTATTTTTTTGTTGAAATCGAAACCAACTAGGTATATTTTTTTTGCTTGAAAATGGTCAGCTAAATATACTGCTCTGTCACCATCTGTAAAACCTCCAAAATTACTTAGTTTGCTATAGTTTTTTGGGTTGGTCTGTGTTGTACCAACCAATGGTCCTCTGAATTTTGGTACATATCTTTTGATTTTATCTAAGTTGTCGCCATGTGCATGTACCACGATTATGCTACCCTTATTGTTTGCTTTTATTTGATCAACAACTCCGCCATCTAGATCTGTGACAATTATATCGGGCAGAATGTTGTTTTTTAGTAACGCTGTTGTTGCACCATCTGCAGCTATCTTTATTTTTTCAACAAAAAAATTTTTGTGTTTTATAATAGATTTTTCTAGAGAAGGACCTGCACCAAAAACTACAACCTCTCTATTTTTTATTACATCTTCCAACTTTTTAACATTGTATGAGTTATTTTTTTTCAATATATTATCTAGAAAATCTGCTGATATTTGATCGGCTTCGATAGAAAAGTTGAATTCACATAAAATTTTTTTATAAATCAGTTCCCATTCTTTGTAGTACATATCAGTTTTTTTCAGCTATTTCAAGTTTTTGTTCTTCTTTTTCTGGTTTTTCTTTTTCATTTGTGTATACTTGTTTTATGTAATGGTATGTTATACCACCAACTATAGCTACCATGATACCAGTTGTTGTGTAACCTATAAATGTTGATGTTAGAAAAGGCTCTATCGTGAAATGAGACGCACCGTTTATGAACGCTCTATGTAGTGATATGAATATAGCAGATGAGATAAAACCAAATGTTATTATTGAAAATGGTAGTATCCAGTATTTCCAGGGCACTTTTTCCTCCCTAACATATATATCTACTGCATGCCCGGATATAGCTATTAAACCAGCCGCGACAATACCCCATATCATGTTAGACAAGAAAGACAGAAATGGTATGAAGGCAACATCTGTATTAAACTCTGTATTGTTGTATGCAAAGAAACCGGATATAACTATTACTACTATGGCTATTATGTAAGTGTATATAGATAATCTCCCCGTTAGAAAACCTGATTTTATTTCTCGTCCTAGTCGTACAACATTTCTTTCTAAGTGGAATATCCTAATGAGCAGGTAAACCCCTAGAGTAAAAAGTGTTGCGCCTAAAGCAGCAGAGGTCATATTTAATAAAATAAACACGGCCCATACAAGCAGAACCAAAGCTATCGGCAAAAGTATCTGTTTTTGGACTTTTTCATCATCCAACATCTTCATAATCCGATAGTATGTATCCTCTAGATCTTTGGTTTGTTTTACTGTCACTCTTTTTATATAGTTTATTTTTATCCGTGATTGAATCATTGGTATTATGAATTCGTCTTCTGCTCCATCAGTTATGAATATGACTTCATCTGCCTGTGTTTTTTTTATGACCTCATCTAGTTGTTGTGATAAAACAGTATCTGATTTAGAGCCAACGTTTATGTCTCCGCAGATTGTAGCTATTTCAACGTCTTTGTTTTCTCTTTTTAATTGTTTATATGTTGAGATCGCAGAAAAAATCGCGTTAAGATCTGAATCCTCAGGATCAGCTTGACCAAGGCGGTTAGCAGCGTTTATGTTATCCTTGATCCCTATGATAGGGCTTTTAGTATTAGTTTTTCTTCCGAAATCATCATCACGGTCCACATTAAGAACAAGCGTTTTCATAAAAGCCCAATAATAAAAGTTGTTTCGTGTATAATAATATTGCTATGAAAATATTTTGTTTCTCAGAATGATTTATTTTTTATACAGTTTGTATATCTCATCCGTTGACTATGAGACAGCATAAATCAAAGAAATTGAATGATTTACATCTAATCTTTTTAATGGTAGCTGCTGTTATTTTCTGGGCTTTTGCATTCCCTTTCATAAAAATAGGTTTAGATGAACTTTCTTTTGTTAACCTAACGATTTTACGTTTTTTAATAGTTGACGTTGTTTTCCTGTTTGTTATTTTAATTAAACCTAGAAGTTTTTCAAAATTGTACAAGAAAGATGTTATCCCAATTTTTATTTTGGGTTTCTTCGGAGTCATGGTCTATCACCTTGGTTTAAATTATGGTGAACAATTTGTTTTACCTGGTGCAGCTAGTCTTATTATTGCCACAACCCCTATTTTTATCCTTATTTCAGCGGTTATATTCTTAAAAGAGAAAATCGATTTGAGGAAGTTTATTGGTGTTTTATTCGCACTTCTAGGTTTGATCATAATAACTGTTTGGGGAACTGAGAACGCGTCTATACAAATAGATTATGTTTTTGGTGCT